>JARHYT010000064.1 GCA_029264775.1 Helicobacter sp.
TGCTATCATTTCTTGCTGCTATTACAAACCTATTGTGTATTGACTTGATTAAATAATCAAAGTCTAATACTTTATTTGTAAAACAATCTAGCATTTCTAATCCTTGAATTTTTTCATAAAATCCACCTACCAATATAACTCCACCGATAGATTCAAATTGCTTTTGTTGCAAAAATTGCAATGTTGCTATACAACCTAATGAATGTGCTACTATAAAAGTATTTTCATTTATTATTTGTATTTCATTATTTAAATATTCAATCCATTCTGTCAATGTTGGATTGTTCGCATTTGGCATATTTAGCAAATGAACCTTTTTATTTATATATTTATTGCAGATCTTATCTTTAAGCCATACAAACCAATTTTTATTTGGCGAACTTTCATAACCATGTATTACATAAATGCTTGTTGTACCCATACTAACCACCCAATTTAGCAATTTCTTAGTATTAATTGTAACAAAAAGTATAACAACAATGCAATATTTTTTACATAAAGTAAAAATTAATATGAAAATTAAACTAAATTTCAGAAAACTTATATAACACTTTAAGCAACGAAATTATATAATGCGTGTTCCAAAAACATAAAATAGCCACAAAAGGCATAAGGTTACTTTTCATTTTATATTAAATATTAATTGTTAGGGAATAAACTTATGGGAAACCTAGATTTCATATTAATTATTTTTTTAGTGCTCGTTGTAATAGTTAGTTTATGTGGTTATATATTTTTTGTTTATAAAAAATAGATAATAAGGAATTTCAATGTTAGTTCATATATGTTGTAGTGTAGATAGTCATTATTTTTTAAGGGAATTACACAAAGCATACCCAAATGATAATTTGATCGGTTTTTTTTATAATCCAAATATACACCCAAAAGAAGAGTATAATCTAAGATTACAAGATGTTAAAAGAAGTTGCAATATGCTAAATATTGAGTTAATTGAGGGCGATTACAACATGCAATCATGGTTTGATGATGTAAGAGGGTTAGAGCAAGCACCAGAAAAGGGAGATAGATGTAATGTATGTTTTGATACAAGATTACTGAAAACTGCTGAGTTAGCAAAAAAACTAAATATAAATAAATTTACAACCACTCTTTTAAGTAGCCCCATGAAAGAACAGCATATTTTATACAATCAAGGGGATATAATAGCAAAAAATAATGACCTAGAATTTATCAAAATAAATGTTCGTGCAAATGGTGGCGTAAATAAACAAAATGAGCTAGCAAAACAAGATAATCTATATAGGCAAAATTACTGCGGATGTAAGTTTGCATTAACGCAACAAAGGAAACACCAAAATAAACATTCTTTAGAACTTATGAGTAATATAGGGCGTCAAATTATGCCCGGTAGCATTGAGGCAAGAACAAAGGTTTTTGCAAAAAGAGATTCACTTGAAAAAGAGAATAGAGGGTATATACTCACTCAACAAGAAAATTTTATATGGCGTTTATTATTGGGAAGTGTTTCACATAAAAAAGAAACTATACCATCATACATTATAGCAAGATCATCATGCAAGAAGAATGTTAAAAGTGGCAAAATTACATGGGCTAAACCAGAGTTAAAAAATCTATATCAAATATTTCAATCTCAATTAAATAATATGAATACAAGAGAAAAAATACATTTTCTTGAGGACAAAGAGACAAAATATAAAAATGATTCAGACATTTTAATTGGCTTTTCAAAAAGAGATGATAGTATGTTTTTGGACATAAAGAGTGTTAATTTTTTCTTTAACACAGATTATGAAAACATAAATCAACTTGTAAAAAATCCACCAAACTATACACAAGAGATGCATTTAAGATATGGTTTAAGTGGTATGGAAAGTGTAAATCCTATTGTAATTTTAGATTCTAAAATACCTCATGATATAATACTAAACATAAAAAGCATATTGCAAAACGAAAGAGTATATGTTATATTTGAAGAAAATAAAAACCACATCCATTTATAACAATTAGCCATAGATTTTAACCTTTTATTGCATGTAAATTATGCCTAAACCAACAAATTGATACAAGGCTTTAAAAACGCCATAAAACAACACATATTGTCAAAGAGATACAAAAATGGATTAAAAGTGTAAAATAAAGTGAAACTATAAAAAGAAATATTCCTTGAGAATCTATAAACAAAGTATGCAAATATAACATAAGGAATTAAAATTACTAAATATATTCAATAATCAAAAATTAAAGCATATCACAAAGAATTATTCTAAAAAAGCCTATTATCCACCATAGTTACACCAACATTTTAAGCTATAAGCTTATTGCAAATATTTATAATTCAATCTGCTTAATTTAATGATATAAATTATTTATTGATTATAATTAATAGATAAAAATACTAAGGGGTATAACTTTTTGATATATCTAAGAATATAGATTCCATATTTTTTAAATAATCCCTGCTAAATATATCGATTATAACTATTTTTGCGTCCAAAGCTTTAGCTAGCGTTATAATATCTTTATTTTCATACTCTGCAAAAACTCGCTTAACTTGCAATTTTTTACCCAATTCTGTTAATTGTAATATTTCCTTAATCCCATATTTCTTGCCATGTTGCTCTAAGGCATGCTCTGTTAGCCCATATTCTTTATCAAATTTATCAAATATGGGATGATATACTATATATTGCTTGTTACTCATAGATTTTATTATAGGTTTTATATCTGATTCTAGTTTATTTATAGAATCTATCAATGTTTTACCATTATCAGCATAAAATTTAGCATTAGCTGGATCTTGCTCGGAAAGTGCATTAACTATGATATTTGTAATCTCTTTAGCGTTACTAAGGCTTAACCATATATGCATGCTTTTATTGTTGCTTAACTTTTCACTTAAAAGAAGTATTGTAGTTTTATTGTCCTGCTTATTTGTACCTAGAATCTTTGGTAGCCATATTTTTTCAAAAGGCATACCAACGCCCATAAATATATCTGATGTCGTTAGAATCTGCATATCCTTAAAGCTTGGCTCATATAGTTCTGCATTTTTATTTTGCGGTACTAATATATATATGCTAGCTTTTGTCTTTGCTATCTCATTTACAAAATAATATAGAGGTGGTATGCTTACACTTACTTTTATTTTATCTACAGCGAACACATTTAAAGCGTATATGCAAAAAAATATGATAACCTTATTCATAATAACACCTCTTTACAAGTATCACCTATTGTTCATTTTTTTGCATTTTTCCATCATAGTCTATGCTAACTTCAAACATTTCAGAATCTTGAGTAAATATTTTATCTGTTGATGGAGGAAAATGCCTTGTTAATATAATCTGATTACTATCTTTCCAGCTAGATTCTGTTGTTAGTTTCGCTTCACTCAATATATCCTCTATTTCTTTAGCTTTTTGTGTGTTTTCTGTGCGAATAGTTTGCAATTGAGTAGCCATATCTTTTTGCTCTTTTGTTTGCTTTAATAGCAATACATAAAAACCTAAAGTTTTCTTTGTGTCAGGATCAAGCTCAAAGCCTTCCTTCTTACTGCGGTCAATAACTGGTTTTAAATTATCAATGATTGGTTTTATCTGATGAGATTTATCAGCAAGTGCCTTACAAAATGAAATTCTAGCATTAATGTTATTTTTTAGTAATAAATCTAAACTCATGTATGTAGATAATTTTTGTCTAAGATCAATGCTTGCAAACACATCAAATGCAATTTGATTCTCATTGCCATTAATTGCTTTCAAATGCAATTTTTCACAGAATCTTATTTTTGTGTTTGAATGCAATTTTGATATTACTATGCTATTAGCAGTTATCCTTGCACCTTGTGCATCAAGTATATTTACATTCTCTCCATATACTTTCCCACCTTCTAGCTTGTCAATATCTGCTTCTTTTGTAAAAAGTAGTCCCTTATGTATATTAATATTTGCTCTTTCTGCATATAAAGTAGCACTTTGATGAGTTTGCCCATTAATATTTAACTCTTTTGCTCTAACAATAACTTTTTCTCCAACAGTTCCTTTTATATTAACTACTTCAGCCTCTATAATTGCTCCATTTTGGACAGCATCCTTAGTTTTATCGGGACAATCTATGTCTACTTCTACCATTTTCCCTACACCGCCCAATATGCTATTTGTCCTACCTACTTGTTGAAATGTAGCAATATCAATTAGCTTTAATCCTGCCTCGCCAAATTCTACAATACCATTACCTTCTGCTTCATATTTTACAACTTGCCCTTCCTCTGTTTTTTTTATGCCATTTTGAACTTCGGGTGGCGTTTTATATCTAAAAGTACCGCTTTCAAACTCACTTGAATCTTGTCTATGTTTGCTATCATCACTTTTTGGTGTATTTAAATCTAAGTTTTTCATATCTATAAATTCACCTTGCAAATTCCTACCAGAAGTAGCAATAGAATCTTTTAGAAAAAACCCTATATGATCACCCTCCACTACCGCATAGAGAGCATTAGGCATAGCACTTTTGTAATTTTCTCTGCACCACTTTTCTTCTAATAAATTTGTAAATCCCTGCTTTTTAATATCCGCTTTTGATCGTAAAAAAGTGAATCTTTTTTCTTGCATTAGCGTACATGGTGCTGTAAAATTATCGTTTAATATCTTTTCTACTCTCATTTTAATTTGCTCAACACTTGTAATAATAATCTCTTTTTGGATCAAAAACGCAGTTATATAGCTTGTCAATTGCGATATATAATTTTCTCCACTATCAATAAAAAAGCCTTCACCTAAA
Source organism: Helicobacter sp. (assembly GCA_029264775.1). Classification (GTDB taxonomy): domain Bacteria; phylum Campylobacterota; class Campylobacteria; order Campylobacterales; family Helicobacteraceae; genus Helicobacter_A. The sequence continues at coordinate 4,762 of JARHYT010000064.1, forward strand.
ACAAGTGTAGCTTCCAAATGGCGATAGCTAAAACTAAAATTTAACTTAGAAAAATCATACTCCTTTGGTACTACCTCAACATCAAAAACTTGGTATATTTCATCACTTGTTTGATTATATATATCTTTAAAAAAAGTGGGGCTTACAGCATTATCATCTTTTTTTAACAATGTATGAACTTTTACTACATTAAAAATACATTCATTAAAACTTAAATCAGAATCGGCACAAAACTGGGTAACTTGCCTAACCCATTCTCTAACACCTTTTAGTTTCTTCTTCCCAAAAAAAGTCATAATATAACCTTAAAATTAAATTTATTTGTTACAATAATTAAAGTGATTTTAATACAAACATTTTACTATATTTTTGATTTAAAAAGTCTAAAATGTTTCAAAAAACATTTTAAAAACCACAAATAAGCAAAAGATTAAAAATGTTATATAAAACTAAAAATAATTTAAAACAATTTTTTTTTACTAATGCTTTTGGCATATTATGCTCAAGAATACTCGGTTTCATACGCGATGCTATGCAAGCTTCAATACTTGGCACAAGCATATATAGCGATATATTTTTCATAGCCTTTAAATTTCCAAATATGTTCAGACGAGTTGTTAGTGAAGGTGCTTTTGTGCAAAGTTTTTTACCCTTTTTTTTAAGCTCAAAGAAAAAAGGTGCTTTTAGTGTTAGTATATTTTGGATTTTTGTATTTTTTATCCTCATACTTAGCATATTTGTTATGGTATTTACTCCTTTTATAACCAAGATCCTTGCATTGGGTTATGATAAAAGTAGAATAGAGCTTGCTATACCACTTGTTAGAATACATTTTTGGTATTTAATACTAATATTTATTGTAACATACCTAAGTACTTTATTGCAATATAAGAATATTTTTTGGGTAAATGCTTATAATACCGTATTGTTAAATATTGCAATGATTGTTGCTATGATTCCATATCAATTTAAAGGTGGGCTTATTGATAGTGAATTATTTGATGTTGTTTATATTTTAAGCTATAGCGTCCTTATTGGTGGCATTTGTCAAATATTGATACATTTTTATCCGCTATACACTTCAGGCATATTGAAACTACAATATATAGGCATGCTATCACTTAAAAAATGGCATAAAGATTCTTTTATGAAAATTAAATGCTTTGGCATAACCTTTAATCAAGATGCAATAGAGAAAAAAAATGATAATTTATCTACTATATGCTACAAGAAATGTATAAAAGCAAAATATAATATCTTGCGTTTGCTCATTGATATAAAAGTTTTTTTTAAAGCATTTTTTCCTGCTATGATTGGTGCTTCAACCGCACAGATTATAGCGATAATAGACTCTAGCCTTGTTACACTACTGCCACATTCAGATGGAGGAGTTAGTATTTTAAACTTTGCTAATAGAATATTTCAACTTCCTCTAGCAATATTTGCTATTGCCATCTCAAGTGCATTATTCCCAACAATAGCAAAAGCAATAGAACAAAAAAATGAAGTCAAAGCAATACAGAATCTTAAAAATGCGTTTTGGTTTTTGCTAATAACTCTATCTGTATGCACCATTGGCGGAATCATATTAAAAAATGAAATAGTTTGGCTATTATTTGAGAGAAACAACTTCACTCGAGAGGATACACTACAAGTAGCATTAGCTTTCATGGGATACATGGTGGGATTGTTGCCATTTGGTTTAACTCGTATTTTTTCATTATGGCTATATTCAAAAAAACAACAAGCAAAGGCTGCAAAATTTTCTGTGATCGCTCTTTTAATAGGAACTAGTCTTTCTGCTTTACTTATTTTATATTTTAGATATTTCAATATTACAAGCGGTTTTCTTTGGAATTTAAGATATTTTTTAATTGCATTTGCTGGTAGTTTTGGTGGCATTGTGCTTATGTTTTTTAACATTAGAGAATTTGGAATTCACAATTTTTTAGATATAATTAAATACAAGAAATATTCTATCCTATTGCTTGTATCTATACTTATTACTTTTGTAATATTAGAATTTTTTAAGCATTTTTTTCATATATAAATACCTAAGGAAGAAATAATGAAAATTTATGATTCAAAATTAAAAAATAAGGTTGAATTAATCCCTTTAGATTCTAATGAAATAAGAATCTATGTATGCGGTCCAACTGTTTATGATGATGCACATCTAGGACATGCAAGAAGTGCTATAAGTTTTGATTTTTTGGCAAGATTTTTAGAAATGCGTGGATATAAAGTTATTGTCGCAAAAAACTTTACAGATATAGATGACAAGCTTATTAATAAATCAAAACAGACAAAAATTCCGCTTGATGAGCTTACACAAAAATATATAACAAGTTATTTAAGGGATATGAAGCATTTAAATGTCAGAAAAGCACATTTTGAACCAAGAGCAACGCAATATCTACAATCTATGATAGATTTCATACAAGAATTATTAAAAAAAGATATTGCATACAAATTACCAAATGGTGATATTTGTCTTGAGGTATCAAAGGATAAATACTACGGAACATTAAGCAAACATTTTGATGATAAAGACTCATTACATCGTATCGAGTTTGAGGAAGGCAAAAAAGAACAAAGAGATTTTGTATTATGGAAAGCATACAAAGGAGAAAATGATATAGGGTATGAAAGCATACTGGGTAGGGGCAGACCGGGTTGGCATATTGAATGTTCTGCTATGATAGATTCTGTATTATCATACAAAGATAAAGAATTTTGCATTGATATTCATGCGGGCGGACAAGACTTATTCTTTCCTCATCATGAAAATGAGGCGTCTCAAACTCGTTGTTTGCGTAATAAAGAAATTGCTAAACACTGGATGCATAATGGCTTTGTAAATATCAATGGTGAAAAGATGAGTAAAAGCTTAGGCAATAGTTTTTTCATAAAAGATGCTCTTGAGGTTTATCATGGAGAGATTTTAAGAAATTATTTAATAGGAACTCATTATCACAGCCCGCTTAATTTTAATGAGGAGGATTTATTAAATTCTAAAAAAAGATTAGATAAAATCTATAGACTTAAAAAGAGAATTGGCTATGAAAAAGTAGCCGATCTAATTAATGTAGAGCACAAAACATTTGATGATATTAATACATACTATGAAAAGACTCTAAACCCATATAAAGAGGTTTTATTAAAAAAAGTAGATAATAACTTTTGCAAGAAACTTTTTGACGCCTTGGATGATGATTTAAATATTTCTCTTGCTTTAAGTGTAATAGAAGAGTTTTTAAAAAATTCAAATGAATATCTTGATATAAATCCAAAGGATAAAGTGTATAAGGAGAAAGTAAAATCAAATATAGAGCTAATAGATTATATATTGGGCTTGGGTACATTAAGCTATGTAGAATATTTTCAACTAGGTGTATCAAATGAAGAAAAAGATAAAATTGATAAATTAATTAAACAAAGACTTGAGGCAAAACAACAAAAAAATTTTGATAAGGCAGATTCTATAAGAAATGAATTAGAAAATATGGGTATAGCATTAATGGATAAAAGCAAAGAAATTACAGAATGGGAAAAAATATAGACTTAATTTATATAGCAAATTAGATATTACTATCTTTAAGCTACCTCATAAATCATTAAATTTGCTAAATATGTGAAACCAAAGTTTAGAATCTAAAATACCCCTACTAACATTGATACTTTAAATACATTTAAGAGCAAAAAATTTCATCCTATAGATGAAATCTAAACCTTGATAAAACACAAACCAATTATTATATTAATACAATTAATCCCTTAGTTTTGTATCATCATATTCACACTTATATCTATTAAGAAATACCCTATCTTGAACGCCAAAAACATTTGCTATCGATTCTAATATAGAATCCGAATTTTCATCATCTGCCATATTTTTTAATTTTCTTGTTGGTGAATGTAAGAATTCATTAAAAGCACTATGTAATAATTTTTCAATATTTTCCCTTAATGCTTCTGGTACAAAACCTTTTTTAATGGCTCTATCAATTTCTTTCATACTTGCTAATTTCGCCTGATGTCGCATTGTTTTAATTATTGGTTCTACTCCCAAACTAGACAGCCAACGCTCAAAATCTATGCTAAATTGACCAACTATACCCATAGCCATATTTACATGCTCTTTTCTAGCATTTATATGCTCTTGTGCTTTACTCTTCAAATCATCTACACAAATTACTTCTATATTGTTTATACTAGATTCTATTAATGTTTGTGTATCAAATGCTAAATTGCGAGGTATTGACAAATCAAAAAATATTTTTTCTGTTGTTGATTTTTTAATTTTATCTTGTGTTATCAATGTTCCACCTGCAATTGCAAAGAATATAATATCATATTCATTTATATTATTCTCTAAATATTCAAACTCAAGTATTGACACATTGTTTATATACTCTAATTCTTCTAACAATGCAATAGCATTTTGTTTTGTGCGATTGCAAAGCGTGGTATCTATATTGTGTTTTACAAGGTTTTTTAGACAAATTATACCCATTTCACCAACACCAACAACAAGTGCTTTATGATTTCTTTTAGAATCTATGCGCTTTTGATTCCCTAAAAATTCAAATGCTATATTCGTTGCAATAGACGCTACTGACACATGATTTTTAGATATATCTGTTAAACTTCTTACATTAGCAGCACATCTAAACGCAAAGTGAAACAATCTTGTTAAGCCTTTGGAGCACAAATTATTATTATAGCTTAGCTTATACGCTTCCTTCATTTGTCCGCTAATCTGTGTTTCTCCAACCACAACAGACATAAGCGAACTCGCAACACAAAACACATGATGTATTGCATTTGTATTTAACTCTATTATTGCTGTATCAATCAATATTGTTTGGGACACATTTTTAAATGTAGCTAATGAGTATATAATGTCATTGCAAATCTTATTAGCTTGTATATCAGTGCTACCAATTTGTGATAAATTATCCTTTTTTAATAAGGCATATATCTCACAACGATTGCATGTTGATAATAAAACCACTTCTAACACACCATTTATATTATGCAGTACCTGTAAAAATTGTATATTTTCATCATCATTAAAATGCAGTCTCTCACGCAATGCTACATCTGTATTTTTATGTGAAAAACTTATAACAGCATACATAAAACCCCTTTAAAAACTTCTTTCAATCATATCTGATATGATTGATTGTAATTTTTGATTGCCTGTTGTCTTTGCTATATCTAGTGCAACACAACCATAATCTATTGCTTTTTGTTTTGCTTTTTTTATCGGATTTTTAAGCAACATTTGCCTTAACTCCTCTGATTGTTCTGAGCTCAAGTCTTTCTTAAACAATGTTTTTAGCCATTTTTTTTGACTATCATTCATTTCTTTATACAAATATATATATGGAAGTGTAGTTTTGCCTCCTTTATAATCATTTAAAGCTGGCTTACCTAAATCACAACTATTTTGCGTAATATCCAATATATCATCTATTATTTGAAAAGCCATGCCAAGATTTAATCCATACATATAATAATCTTTGTGATTCATTTCACCTTTTAAAATTGCAGCACATTGAGAGCTTGCAGCAATTAAACTAGCACTCTTATTTTCTATCATATTTAGATACACTTCTTCATTACTATTAAACTCTTCTTCCAACATAACATCTTCTAATTCACCAACACTAAGCCTACAAACACTTTGAGATAATATTTGTGCAATTTGTGGGGTAAATTTTGAAAGTTCAAAAAATGCACTAGAATATAATATGTCGCCTAGCATAATCGCATTTTTATTACCAAACTTTGCATTTAAACTAGGCTTGCCTCTCCTCAACACACTCTCATCTATCACATCATCATGCAATAAAGATGCGTTTTGTATTAACTCGATTATGGCACAAAGTTTATATGCTTTCTCATTCTCAACAATACTTAATACAAGTTTAGAACGGAGCATTTTACCTGTTTCCAAATGTGCGTATAGATCTAACGCACTCTTACTTTTTGTGGTTTGGATAATTTGTAAAGCAATTTGTGAAATCTTATTAAGATTCATTACATTCCTTTTCTTGCAATAATGGGCGTATTTATACAAACTCTTATTATATCATGAAAAGTATGTATTTTAAATTTGTATTATCAATGCAAGATAAATTTATGCTTAAAATCTTCGTTGTTTATACATAAAATTTATACAACTTATATTTTAGATATTAGCGTATTTTATAATTCAAAATTATAAAAATATAAACTAATTAATTATTAACAATCAAATAAATACATGTAATCGTTTATTAGGCAACCCATATTACACTACAATATAACTGCCATAAGATCAATATTAAATACGAGATTAAAGCAGGAACACAAGTATCCTGCCTCTTTAGAATCAAAAGCTATGCACCTCATAGATTCTATCTTACTATACCATAATGTATATTATGGTGCAGAGTATATAACTCTATTATTCACTGGTTGTGTATCTCTTGCCACATTGTGCAATATAGATTGAAACGCATTTAATTGCTTTGCTGATGCTTCAACAGGCGTTTTTAAAATTATCCATTGCACATTTTCATTGCAAGGTGGTGTAGTTAAACTACCATCAAAAGCATAATAATTATACTTTGATGGCAACAACTCAACAATATGCAGATTACTAAGCGGTTGAGGATCATTTATCTTAGTAGATGATTTGGATATAACAGCATTTAGTTCCTCATTCTCTGCACCTTCTTTAAATAAAACTCCGACAACTAATAATTTATCATCTTTACTCTTATGCACTAAGTGCATTTCCATAGGGTATCTTACACCCTCTATTGTGGTTTCTGATGGTGTGTGAAAATGCAATTGCAATAGCTTATATCTTTTGCCTTTAAATGTTGTATTGCCTGCATCTCCAAATTCTACTTTTATTCCATGCCCATTATTCAACACTTTTTTAGAATCTGTACCATAAAGAAGGAATAATTCATTCTTTGCTTTCTTCGTTTCAGAATCTACAACATTTATCGGTGATTGTTCTTTACCTGTTTGGCACAATATAAACTTTTTATCAAGTTTTCCCCAAACCTTTGGTCCATTATGCTTTTCATATCCCCATTCAGCAGCAAACATATTGCTAACATAAAAAACAGAAGTTAATAATAAAAATTTAAATTTCATTTTAAAATCCTTTCTAAAATATATTTATTTTGCCTTACCAGCTATTATAAACCTTAAGGCATTTAGCTTTATAAAACCACCTGCATCGCCTTGATTATATACAGAATCTTCCTCAAATGTACTATATGCCGCATTAAATAAGGAATATTTTGATTCCCTGCCTATCACTATTACATTGCCTTTATACAGCTTTAATCTAACAATGCCGCTTACCCTTTGCTGTGTTTTATCAATAAGAGCTTGCAGGGCTTCCCTCTCTGGGCTAAACCAATAACCATTATAAATAAGACTTGCATATTTTGGCATTAATTCATCTTTTAAATGTGCTTCTTCTCTATCAAGACATAATGATTCTATTGCTCTGTGTGCTTTCAAATATATGCTTCCGCCCGGTGTCTCATAACAACCCCTTGACTTCATGCCTACATATCTATTTTCTACTAAATCAAGTCTCCCTATACCATGCTTACCACCAAGCTCATTAA
>JARHYT010000006.1 GCA_029264775.1 Helicobacter sp.
ATGTAATTTGTTATGGAATATCATTAAATAAGTTTTTTAAAGCAGCTAATGTATTTTCCTCAACAAAACTATTTACCTCTTCATCTGTTATTTCAGCCTTACTCCCTAAATCAGCAATAGGTTCAGACTTATAGTTTAACTTTGCAGTTTGCTTGCTAGTTAATGTTGTTAATCCACCTTGTTCTGTTGGTATTAGCATGATTGCGTATATAACAATATCGAATGTATTATCATGTTTATCCTTTATAAAACCTCTCTCTGTATGTAATGTCTTCTTTGCTTCCACCTTAATTCTTAGATTTGAATTGCTAGCTTCAGATTTTTTAAAACAACTTTTTGTTAATGCTTTTTTTGCTGTTTTTTCAACTAGTTCGGTCATATCTCCTTCAACCTCAAAAGTAGCACTTGCAAAATTTTTATAGACTTCACATTTTGCTATATTTTTCTGTTCAACATCTGTTTTATTTGAACATCCAATACCAAATAAACCCACTATTAAGATACCACAAAACACCTTAGCAAAACCAAATGGCATAAATAACTCCTTGAAAATATGAAAGTAAAACATAATTCTACAACAAATTTAGTTATAATTTACAAGTATTTTTATTTTTAGGAGTTATTATGCCATTATTAGATAGTTTTAAAGTGGATCATACGATTATGCCAGCACCAGCAGTTAGACTTGCAAAAAGTATGGAAACACCAAAAGGGGATAAAATTTCTGTTTATGATTTGCGTTTTTGCAAACCAAACCAAGAAATATTAGATGAAAAAGGTATCCACACGCTTGAGCACTTATTTGCGGGTTTTATGAGAGATCATTTAAACGGCTCTAGAGTTGAAATTATTGATATATCACCTATGGGATGTAGAACTGGTTTTTATATGAGTGTCATTGGAGCACCATGTGAATATGAAGTTAAAGAGGCTTGGGAAAAAAGTATGCTTGATATATTGAGATTAAAAGATGAAAAGCAAATACCGGAATTAAATATATATCAGTGTGGAACAGCAGCTATGCATTCATTGAATAACGCACAAAAGATTGCCCAAAATATGCTTGATAGAGGAATTGGTGTTATGGATACGCAAAAACTCTTACTAAAAGATTTCAAATAATATATTTTATCATGAGCGGTAGAATATAATTGACTTAAATGTTATTGATGTGTAATAAAATTAATCTAGCAATTTACATCTCATAATAACTTTGTTTAACACATACTCATAGCAATATTGTAAGTCATAGGTTTAATTTGATTGCTCGAAAATGTAGGTTGTAGTGTATTCATGAGCGATATTTGCAATATAGACTTGACACTACATTGCTAGATTGATATTTATTTTAATCATTATTTTGTGTAAATTAATATCATTTTATCTTTACACTTTATTATTTTTAATATATTTCAGGCACAAACCATATGGTATTGTAACTAAAATGCAATAAATCTCGTATTTTATGTATTTAATTTTTTACATATTTACATAATTATTATTGTTTTTTATCTATAATGCTATAATGCAACACTATAGAGTTAGAATCATTAGGAGATAATATGCGTAAAGCTAGAAAAACTTTAGTAGCAATTGTTTTATCTACTTGTCTTATAAATAGTGTGAATGCCCAAAAAGTCAATATTAAAAATTTTTTCTATCGTGATTTTTTAGATATGGGGCAAAACAAAGGGGTATTTGCTCCATACCAAAGTAACATACCCATTCAATCAAGCAAGAATCCCGAAATATCTGTATCTTTTCCTAGTGGCATGCCTTTTTTAGATTCATCTCCTAGATCAAATAATGGTAATGTTACAGCACTTGGACGAGGTTTTGGTGTAACAGCATTACATGTAACAGAACCAGAAAATAGCAGTTTTACGAATGCAAATTATTATAGCATATGGGGACAAACTTTTTATGATAAACCTAAAAGTGCATCAACGGCACAAGATCCTTATGGTACTGACACAAAATTTTATCGTTATGGTAAATTTATTGTTGAAGGACAGGCAAATCTACTTCAAACAGATATAAAAGGAACAACAAGAAGTGTAACTAGCGAATCACAAGAAGCAAAAGAGAATATAGCAGCTCTTAAAAAAGCTTATGAAAACCTACAAAGAGATGAGAATAACAAAATAATTGTATTTCAGGCTGGATCTGGAAATCTGACTTTATTTGGTGGCTCTTCAAGTCAAGATATAGGAAATATATCTGTTAAGGAGGGTATGAGAGGAGGAAGTTTTGGTGAATTACAAGACGATCCTTTTTATTATAAATTTAAGCAATCTAGTGGCGGTTATGGATTAGGACTCATGTACATTCCGAATTACAATATGTTAAATGCTGTGACTCAGGGGGATAGCGGTAGCGGACTTTTTGGGTATGATAAGGTAAATAAAAAACATGTTCTTTTAGGTGTTGCATCTCAAAATTTTAGTCAAATTGGTTCAAATAAAGCAAGGTTTTCTTTTGTTTCACAAAGTGATTTTGATGATTATAGAAAAAAGTTTGAACAAGAAATAGATCTAAAGAACAAACAAGATTGGGTATATCAAAATGGCGGCATTGATAATGCTCAAGGCGGTGGCTATCATCTTTTTCAAGTAAATAAGGATACAATTTTTAAAGGTGGTGGAAAAATTGAAATTCACCAAAACATATATAAAAATAGCAGTGGCGTTGGTGGTTTTGTATTTAAGGCACAAGATAATGCAAATGCAAGTAATATGACAAAATATACAATCACAAGCAAAAAAGGTAATACAAACTTTGGTTTTGATGGATCTGGACTTGATATAGAAGAAAATGTAATTGTAGAATGGGGTTTAGGATTTATATCTGACAAAATAGGTGTGAATGATGCGTTACATAAAATTGGTAAAGGTACGCTTACTATAACAGATTTTACCAATGCAAATGGCACTAATGATAAATATGGCTATTTACGAGTAGGTGAAGGAAAAGTTATTTTTGATACTACCCAACAACATTTTAATGCTATATATATTACAAGTGGGCGTTCAACTATTGAGTTAGTACAAGGAAAAGCAGAGGCTTTTGGTGCTACAAAGATAACTAATGGACAAGGCACTACAAATAATAATTATGAGCTTAAACAAGACAAAAATACAGAAATGGGATTTTATTTTGGTAATGGCGGTGGGATTTTAGACTTAAAAGGCAATAGTTTAAAACTTAATACAATCTCAAGCAACGATGCAAGAGCAAACATAATTAATACAAACAATACAAATCATAGCACAATAACAATTGAAGGATATGGATACAATAAAAATAGTGATAACGAAAATGGTAAAAAAACAAGCAACAAAGCAGATACGATAATACACGCAAGTTTTGGACAAAAAAAAACAGATTCTACACAAACCAACAACAATAATAACAATAATATTAAAATAAAATATGAAGGTAACAATGCAGGTTCTACCAATAGTAATGCAAATCTTGTGTTTGATGGCAATATGGATATAAAGGAATTAGATGTAAGCAAAAATGGTAATGTAACATTACAAGGACATCCAACTACGCATGCCTACATTAGAGATAAAAATGTATTAGAAAAAGTCAAGTTAGCAGAAGGCATGCAAAATATACCCTCATGGATGGATTTAACTCGTCCTAGCACACTAGAACAACCAGATTGGGATTATAGAACTTTTAAGATTGAAGAAGTTAAATTAGATAATTCAAGTCTAAACATAGGACGCGAGGCTGCACTTAGTGGTAAAATAACAGCAACAAATAATGCTAAGATAAATTTTGGTGGTGATATAGAACACTTCATTGATAAAAGAGATGGCGAAAATACCATGGGTAATGGTTTCACCTATTATCAAGATATAGAAAAAAATCAATTAAAAATGGAAACACAAGAAATTGCTAACCAAACTATTCATTTTAATGGCGAAATTGATATAGATAGTGGGAGTATTAATTCTAAAATATACAATTTAAATCTAACTAATTTAAACATGAAAAATAATGCTATTCTAAATGCTGATTATCTAACATTAGAAAAAAAGAATGGTGCGAAAACTCCAATAGCAAATATTCAAAATGATTCCAATGCTACAATTAAAAATCTTATATTGAAAAATATTCAAGATAATGATAAAAATAATATTGTTAGCATAAGTGGTAGTAATTCTAAATTTCAAGTAAAAGATAGCTTGGGCTTTGAAAATTCTAATATAAGTAATCTTGATACTTTTATAAATGGTGGTGGAAATAATATTAAACCAACTGAGGATGAATACGATTTGTTTCTAATGGGAAAATCTATTGTTACAGGAACAAACACAACAATCAAAGGCAATGTAGGCGTAATAAATGAATCTAAACTAACATTGCAAACTATCGCACTAGAAAACAAAACTAATACAGCCACAAATCCTAAAAATACGATTATTGTAGATGGTGGAGGTGCTATGCTAACAGCTAACAATAAAATCACTTCTAATCAAAATAATACCACAATACTAATCAGTGGAGAAAAACCGCTTGATACTACCCAAGGCTCACAATCAACACAACCAAAAGAAGCTACATTAAAAACAGAACAAGGTATAGAGCTAACAGGCAACGGAACAACTGTGGATAAAAATGGAAGTGTTATAGCAGTTACAAATAATGGCAGACTTGATTCTAATTTAAAAATTACAAATCTTAATCTCAATATGTATATAGACAAAACTTCTAGTTTCAATCAAGGAAAGAATTTAGAATCTAATAAATCAAATATTAGTATAATAATGGAGCAAGGAAATACAAGTGATTTTAATATTGATGCAAAAGACAATAGTAGCATAACATTGAAAGGCATTCAAATGGAAAGAAATATAGATATTACAAAATCATTCTATAAAGGCACTATTGCTGGGGATAATAATTCAAGTATTATTACAAAAGATGGTAGTATAAATGCTAAAATAGATTTGAAAAATGGTTCCAAACTAGACATACAAAATGGAATTCTTGTGCTAGATAATAATCATAATAGTATAAGTCTCAAAAATGATAATACAGCATTAAAAGTTAATACAATTTTAGTTAATAATATGAGTAATGGCAATAGTAGTCTCAATATAACTAAAGATAGTAATTCTACATTTGATGTAGAAAATTTCATTTTTAAATCTGGAAATCTTAGCACACAAAAGTTATATGGTAGAAATGTATCATTGCAAGAAAAAGCAATAGTTATGCTTAATAACTCTAACCAATCTAGTTCAATTAATAATGATGTGGAAAAGATAGAATTAAAAGATGGCTCTAGCTTAAGTGTAAATGGTGCAGGTCAAAATGGCACATTGAATTTATCAGGGAATAACACCAATATACATATTGATAGAGATTCTAAGCTAGATATTGGCAAACTTGATGCAAACAATCAATCAAATATTAATATATTTTTTAATTCAGATAATAATATAAACCCTATGATAGAATCAAATTTTGCCATCAACGCACAAAATCAAAGTAATGTGTTCGTAAATCAATGGCATTATAAGAATACTAATAACTCCATTACAACAGATGATAGCTCAAGCATTAGCTTCGATACATTAAAAGCAACTAGAGCAAACTCACCACTAGAGGTTGATGCTAATGTTATAGTTAAAAATTATTTGCAATTAGATAATACAGCAACAATAAGACAAAAAAGGGCAACATCTCCTATACCAACTCAAATGAATGATAAATTTTATACATTAAAATTAACTGATGGAAAAAATCTTACACTTGAAGATGGTAGCATAATTAGTGTATTAGTCAAACAAGATATAACTACAGATAAAGATATTCTTGATAAATACTATACCTTGATAACTGGGAATATAAATGATAAACGAAATGATAAAAGGATGTATTTTGATTTTGGAGGCGATAAATCATTATACTGGACAACCATTACAACAGATGATAAAATCCAAGTGAAATTTAGCAAAGAAGATCCAAGTAGTTATAATGAATTGAGAAAATATATATTAAATGAAGAGTTATTAGCAATTTTAATTCAACATGATCCAAATGATAAGTATGTCAAAATGGCTGGAACGGCAAATCAATATGAAATACTAGAAAGACACTTAAATAATTTAGATACACAATTTAGCAGAATAGCAAAAAGCAATAGCGGTGTAATTAGCAACAAGATTTTATATAATAGCAATGATATTATAAATAATCACCTTATTGAAATACAAACAAAACAACCTGTTGATAATTTTTGGTCTAATGTTGGTGGTGGATATTTTGGTCAAGATAGTGGGGATTTAATGATATATGGAACTAACTTTGGTTATGACAAAACTATGTCATTTGCAGGAAATCCGTATATATTTGGTGCTATGGTGGGATTTGGTGGAGCTAATTACAATATATTTAATATAAAAGAAAATACATTATTTTACAATTTCGCATTGTATGCACACACAAGATTAAATCAAAAGCATGAAATACAAAGCAATATAAATCTTACCTATCTTGACGGAAATAGAACTATAAAAAAAGAAAATGATATTTTGGGCGATAATATTAAAAGTAGAACATTTGGTATGCTTTGGAGTAATTACTACAAATACAGATTTGAGCTTGCAATGCTTGGAGCATATCAACAAATATTAAAACCAGTAGGTGTAATTAGCATGAGAACTAATAGTATTGGAGCGATGAATGGTAGCACATACAAACAAAAAGCCTATAATGATTTTATAACTTCATTGGGAGCAGGTGTAGAATATAGCTTTTTAAAGCAAGCATCAACATACGGCGTGCAAGTTTTAGCAATTCAAGATATATACAACTCTAATGGCGTTAATCTTTCTTTGAAAAATGCGCAAAACTTTAAAACATATAAACTAAACAATAATATAACAAACATGCAAATTAATTTATTTGGATATAACGATATTAATGACTATCTATCCATAAAATATGGTGTTTCTACTTTAGTTGATATTGCTGGTAATTTTGGTATGAAAGGCAATGCTATTATTGAATATAAATTTCAAAAACCTAGTAAGAACAAAAATAACAATGAAAAAATTAAACCAGTAAATCATAATAGTAATATCAAAAATAATAATATAGATTTTATAATAGATGATAGAATCAAAATGTATAAAAAAATGAATAAGGGTAAAATAGATGATATTTTATATAAAGAAAATATTTTTACAATTGTTTTTAATAATGATTTTGTAGGTAAAATTCAAGATTTAATAGATGAATTTGAGTTAAAACCAGATGAAAAATACAAAAATACATATTACCTTATGGAGCAAGATAATTATGATAAAATAGATTCTTTAATGAAACAAATACAAAAGAGAGATTAATACTAGTGTATTAATTTTGAATTTGTTGTGCTTGTAGATGTTTTGCTTTTATTAAAAATATAGATTTTTATTGTTTTAGTTTAAATTAAATTAGCCATAATATATAAAGTAATAATAACTATATATTAAACATAGTTTTTATACAATGCAAATTAAACATTAAAAATAAATTGTAGAATAAATAATATTAAAAGCTGATTTTTGAATAATTTTTAATTTTTAGTGCTATAATCGAAAGGTTTCTATAAATATAAGCGGCAAAGGATCTTTGTGACAAATAAAATCTATTGTGCAACTCAAGAGGGTTTAGATTCTAAGGTTATTGAAGTAGAAGCCACCTTTTGCAGAGGATTGCCAACATTTAATATCACGGGGCTTGTATCAAGCTCAATAAGGGAATCTCAGCATAGGGTATCAAGCTCACTAGCAAATCTAGGAATAGATTTGCCACCTTTAAAACTAAATATTAATCTATCTCCATCAGATATACCAAAAAATGGTAGTCATTTTGACTTACCCATAGCCTTATTAATCGTTGCTAGCAAAGAAAGCTTGTTGCTTGAAGATTGGTTTGCATTTGGTGAATTAGGGCTTGATGGCAGTATAAAAAATATACCCTTGATATACCCCATGTTACTTGATATAGCTATTTGCAAACCAAATGCAAAAGTAATATTGCCCGCTAGTGCAAAAGAGCTATATATAAAAATACCAAATCTGCAAATGAGTTTTGCTAACAATCTAATTGAGGCATTAGAATCTATAAGAGGCAATAATAGACTCATTAATGAAAATAAAGATTTTGACTTTAAATATATAGATATTTGTAATCAAAGATTCTATTATAATGATGATTTTGATGCTAATTTTATTGATGTAAAAAATCAAGATAGGGCTATTTATGCCGCTTTAATCTCTGCATGTGGATTTCACAATATATTATTTGAAGGTAGCCCCGGGTGTGGTAAAAGTATGATTGCAAAAAGAATGCAATACATACTACCGCCATTGAGTTTAAATGAGATGATAGAAAGTGTTAAACTGCAAGCATTAAATGAACAGGTATTGCAATATAAACCCAAAAGAAGTTTTAGATCTCCGCATCAAAGTGCTTCAAAAGCTAGTATTTTGGGCAGTGCATCACAATTTAAGGTTAATCCGGGTGAAATTGCATTAGCACATAATGGAATGATATTTTTTGATGAATTACCATATTTTAAACGCGATATTTTAGAATCTCTACGAGAACCACTTGAAAATAATCAACTTGCAATATCAAGGGTGCATTCAAAAATCATATATGATACATCATTTTTGTTTGTAGCAGCTATGAATCCATGCCCATGCGGCAATCTATTATCTACAACAAAAGAGTGTCGTTGTAAGGATTCAGAAATCAGAAGTTATCAGAATCATTTAAGTGAGCCTTTTTTAGATAGAATTGATTTGTATGTGCAAATGCAAGAACAAACACAAATACAACACAATAAAAAGCTATATAATATAAGTTTTGATTCTAAAAATATGCAGGATATAGTATTTAAGGTATTTAAAAGACAAATAGAGCGAAATCAATTAGATTCTAACGGAAAAGTAATATTTAATGGAAAATTATCAGAAACAGATGTAGAAAAATATTGCATACTTGATAATAGCTGTAAAAATTTGCTAGAACAAGCTAAAATGCGTTTTAACCTAAGCTATAGGGGGGAGCAAAAAATAAAAAAAGTAGCTAGGACAATAGCTGACATATATGAATGTGATGAGATACAAAAAGAGCATGTATTAGAAGCATTAAGCTACAGAAAAATATAGCATAATAAATATTGCACCCTACCCTATTGTGGATACATATGGATATTTAAACATTTATTAATTAAATTTGCGATATACATCTATTTTATAACATAAAAATTTGTATTAGTAATCTTTGATTCACATAAACTTTAAGTAGCATTCATATTAAAATATTTATTTTTTAAATACAGCCTACATAACACAGAAAATCAATATTTATGAAATAAAACAATAATAAATACAATCAACCATATAATCATATATAGTAAAGCCAACCATACGAATAATGTAGTTGCTAAAAAGCTAGAGCTTTATACTGGTAAATTATAAAATACCATTCTTTATATTGCTTGCTTGATCCTTCATTTTAACATGTATGATTGTCAAATAATGTACACATTGAATAAAAGCAATAGATGAAACATTCAATAATAACAAATCATGTTAAAATAAAATCTATAAGATTTTTATATGATAAATAATATTATTGCATAGATTAAACTAACAATCTTTAATAAAAGCAATCTATTTGCAAAAGCACCAAATAGCTATATTTAGCCAAAGGCATAGGATATAATTATTTACCCTTTGAGCGTTGAATCTTATTGATATATTGATAATCTATTTTTATATTACTTTTCTTGGGAAGTGTGCTAGATAACTGATGTATTACAGATTCAAAATCAGAGAATAGATAATTTGCCATACTTCCGGGAACAGGATTTATTTCATTCAAATAAACTTTATTATCAATAATGAAAAAATCACATCTAATCAAAGCACCCTCAAATATATTGTTGTATATTTTTTTAAATGCTTGTTGCAATTGAGATTTTAAAGAATCAGTAACATCTGCATTTGTAACTTCACCTGTCCTTGAAAAATCCAAATATTTATCATCAAAACCTAGTAAATCCTTTTTAACAGGTTCTTCTATGATAGAAAATATAAAATCATCTTGTATTTTTGCACCTGCTAAATTATACTCTTTTACACCTTTAACAAATGGTTCTATTATAACCTCATTTGTAAATTCAAATGCAGAATCAAAAGCATACTCCAACTCTTCTTCATTATGTGCTATATTTATACCAATAGAGCTTCCAAGACATGTAGGTTTTATTATATATGGAAATTCAAATGGTATTCTTAATTCACTCTTTCTATTATAAACATAATATGGCAGGGTTTGTATGCCCTTTTCTTGTGCATAAACCTTTGTTAGATATTTATTGTAACTTAACATACTTGCTTCAAGACGAGGTCCTATGTATTGAATCCTGCAAAAATCCAATAAACCGGATAAAACACCATCTTCTCCATCTGCACCATGCACTAGATTCAATATTATGCCTGAATTTAATAGCTTCTTTTTACCCAAAAAGCTATTTTCATAAAAGCCACCAACACCAATTTCAATTTTTTTTGCCTTTTTATAGTCAAAAGAGCTAAAATATTTTGATTTCATGTTTTCTGATTCTATAACATAAAATTCGTGATTTGAATCAAGAAAAATAAAATGTTCTATCTTGACTTTATTATTTAATTTTTGTTTTATTGTAATCGCACTAACTATACTTATTTCATGTTCATAACTTACACCACCAAATAAAACACTTAATTTCAACTTTACTTCCTTAAAAATAATTTTAAATCGTCATAATTCTACTATAAAATTTTAGACTTTTGATAATAAACAATTTAACACATACTATATGATTTACATTTACTTCTAAATCTTATAAATTTCATATATTAATCTTATCAACTGCATTTCATAATAATAAATTTACATTTTTTCTATAAAGTCTGTTATAATAGCACACTGAAAGTTATACAATGGGGATGTTAATGAAAGAATGTAATAACGATTCTAAAGACAATATGCAATGTGAAAACAATGAGCAAATAAGAGACAATAAAGATTTAATAGAGGAAATTCAAGACTTAGAATCGCAAATACTTGATATGTTTGAAGTCGCATTTCATTTTGCTGGATTAAAAGAAGAATACCTACAAAATGCGCTAGAGTGCTATATGCAAATTATGGAATCTCAAGATGAATTATGGGAAGAGCAACCGCAATTAGAATATACACCACAAGTAATTATTGCAAATATATTGCAAGTAAAAGATAAAAATCCAAAATGGTTTTCTAAGTAAAAATATATCACAAGGAGCAGATATGGCACAAAACAATGAATCAGTTATCAATGTAGTAATACTAGTAAGTGGCAATGGAACAAACATGGAAAATCTAGTTTTATCACTACATAACAAAACTTTATCACAATCACTAAGGCAAAATGGCATGAATTTAGCTAAAAATACACAAAAACAAGATTGTGAAAAAGCAAATAAGATTGATAATGATTCACAAACATTAAAAATAAATAGCACAATCAGCAATAATATGTTGCTTAAAGATCCAAAAATACAGGTTATATCAGTTATAAGCAATAAAGCAAATGCGTATGCTTTAAAGAGGGCAAAAAGCTTGGGTATCCCACACCACACTATAGAATCTAACAATAGAGAAGAATTTGACAATGAACTCTTGAAATATTTAAAAGAGTTAGAATCAAAACATGGGCTTGATTGTATTTTACTAGCTGGTTTTATACATATACTAGGAAGTAAGATTTTAAAATCTTTATCACATATTAGAATCTTAAATATACATCCAAGTTTTTTACCACTTCATAAGGGACTTAATAGCATCAAAAGAAGTTTTGATGATTCAAATGATTTTGGCGGTGTTAGTGTGCATTTTGTGAGTGAGGAGCTTGACTCTGGAATGATTATATTGCAAGAAAAGATACAAAAAATAGCAAATGAAAGTTTTGAAGATTTTGAGGAAAGAATCCACGATCTAGAATATAAGCTATATCCACAAGCATTTTTAAAAGCTATCGCTCAAGGCATACATAATGTTTAAAACTCATTATCTTTAGTGTAGCTAATTTTATAGTACAAAGCGGTTTTATGCATAACACAGAAATTGTTACATTTAGCATTGTTGCCATCTTAATTGTTATTTCTCCATATATAAGTAGATTTAGTAGAATCCCCGTTTCAGTTGTGGAAATTTTACTAGGTGCATTTGCATGCTATTTTGGTATATTCAAAGGAAGCGAAACATTTAATATTGTAGCACACACAAGTTTTTTGTATCTTATGTTATTAGCAGGTATGGAAGTTGATTTGCGTGGATTTGGAAAATTAGGCAATGTATTTTACAAAAAAGCTGTATTATATTTCATAATATTATATATATCTGCTGGTGCTATTGTATTAATTTTTAGATTAGAATGGATTTATATAGCAATATTTCCTGTTATGAGCCTAGGCATGATAGTAACTTTAATAAGAGATTATGGAAAAGATGAAAAATGGCTTGATATTGCATTAAAAATTGGCATTGTTGGCGAATTAGTGAGTATTACAGCCCTCGTAATAGTGCAAAATGGATATTCTCAAAATACAGACAATATGAATTCATGGGCTTTTTACAAAGCATTTGTGTTTCTTGCTATATTTGTTCTTGCATTTCTTATTATTTTTCGTGTAAGCAGGGTTATATTTTGGTGGAAACCAACTTTAAAACTATGGTTTATGCCAACAGACAATAGTAGTAATCAAGATATTAGATTTAGCTTTATGCTTTTTTTCATATTAATAGGTATTACAAGTCTTATGGATATAGAAGATGTGTTGGGTGCATTTTTAGCTGGCATGGTTATTGCAACATTTTTTGGATATAAGCAAGACATGATACACAAACTTAATGATATAGGCTTTGGTTTCTTTGTGCCATTATTTTTTATATATGTTGGCTCTACCTTGAATTTAGAAGAAATTTTTGAAAATAAACAAGTTGTTATGAATGGAATCTTTATAGCATGTGGCATGCTATTTGTCAGATTGCTAGCAGCTAATATAGCTTTTGGTGTTTACTTCAAAAACCTAAAAAATACTACCTTGTTTGCTTTAAGCGATTGTATGCCACTAACTTTCTTAGTTGCAATTGCGAAAATTGGGCTAGATCTACAAGCGATTACTCAATCTCAATATTATTCATTGATTATTGCAGCAACATTCGAGGGTATATTCTTTACAATTTTTATTAAAATTATATTCTACTCTATAAAGAATCATAAAAAATAACCGACAAAAGATTGGAGATATAAGATAAAAGTATAAATAAGAATAGAATTCTAAATTAGTAATAACAAAGCAAAACTATTACTAAAAGTGCATCTAAAAATATTCAAAATAAATAATCAATATCACACTATCTAGGCAACATCATTCATTTTTTTGATAGCACTATTTAACCTACTAACTTTTCTTGCCGCAGTATTTTTTTTCAAAATACCTTTACTAACAAACCTATGTAATTCTTTGTTAGCAATCTTGAATGCCTCATTGGCTTTCTGTAAATCTTTATTAGCTACTGCCTCACGCACAGATTTTACAATATTTTTAATACGAGTTCTGTAATATCTGTTTCTCTCCGTCCTCTTTTCTGTTTGTCTAATCCTCTTTTCAGCAGACTTATGATTTGCCATACCATTCCCTTTCACTAAAATAAATTAAAAGCCCTAATTCTAACATAAAATCTTTAAAGTATGCTAAAATTTCATAAAACATTTTGCTTTTTAAGGTTAAATAATGAAAATTTTTGGAACGGATGGAGTTAGAGGCAAAGCAGGTATAGATATTACCGCTATGGTAGCCTTGCGTCTTGGAATTGTAGCTGGCTTGTATTTTCAAAAAGATTCCATAGGAAACAGGATTCTTGTAGGCAAGGACACAAGACGAAGTGGTTATATGGTTGAAAATGCACTTGTATCTGGTCTTACTTCTGTTGGTATGGATGTCATACAAATAGGTCCTATGCCGACACCTGCTATAGCTTTTTTAACAGAAGACATGCGTTGTGATGCTGGTATTATGATAAGTGCTAGCCATAATCCATATTATGATAACGGAATTAAATTTTTTGATAAACATGGGCTAAAACTATGTGAGGAAGAAGAATCAAAAATTGAATGTTTATATAACAATGAAGATTTAAAAGCATCTTATAAAGTGGATAAATCCATTGGTTCTAGCAAAAGAATTGATGATGTTGTAGGTAGGTATATAGTTCATATTAAAAATTCATTTCCAAAACAATTAACATTGCAAGGTATTCGTATAGTTCTTGATTGTGCAAATGGAGCAGCATATAAAGTTGGTCCAAGTATCTTTGAAGAATTAGGTGCTGATGTATTTGTGCTTAATGATAATCCAAATGGATTTAATATAAATGATAATTGTGGAGCTATGTATCCAAATTCCTTAGCCAATGAGGTTAAAAGACTCCGTGCCGACATAGGATTTGGTTTAGATGGAGATGCGGATAGATTGATTGTTGTGGATAATAATGGAAATATAATTGATGGAGATAAATTGATAGGGGCTTTAGCTTTATATCAAAAAAATAATAATTTACTTAAAAACAATGGGGTAATAGCCACATTAATGAGCAATATAGCCCTAGAAAATTTTTTAAAACAGCACAAAATAACTTTAAAAAGATGTAATGTTGGAGATAAATTTGTATTACAAGAGATGTTAAAGCATGATTTTAGTTTTGGTGCTGAACAAAGCGGGCATATTATATTTTCAAAATTTTCAAAAACAGGTGATGGGCTTGTTTCAGGCTTGCAAGTCCTAGCATTAATGCTTACAAGCAGTAAGGAAAGTAGCGAAATACTAAATCCATTTGAATTATCACCACAAAAACAAAGCAGTTTAAAAATAAATAAAAAAATACCACTAGATTCTATAGAAGGATTAAACAATATCACAGATGAAATTAGCTCTGTTGGCATACGACATTTAATCAGATATTCAGGTACAGAGAATAAACTTAGAATCCTGCTTGAAGGAAATGATAAAGCTTTGCTTGAAAATTATCATGAAAACCTTTACTCTTTCTTAGACAAAGCAATCAATAATTAACGGAGTTACATGTGCGTTTAGTGTTAATTTTTATATTATTTTTAACAATCACTTTTTCTCATGCATTGGATAACAACAAAATTAACAATAGTGTATGTACGCTAACACAAATGTGTCGTGCTAATATCTGCATTTATGAATGTCTTGAGGATAATATATCATACAATAAATATACTATGCAATATAATAGCATTGAAGAAGCGTATGCTTCATGGATTGAGCTAACAGGCATTGATTTTTTACTAAAAATTTTACCAAAGGAAGAGAAAATAGAAAACTATGAACAAATAACCATATTATATAAGTGGAACAATAAAAATAATCTTTGGATTTCAATATATGAAAAAGACAAGATTTTGACTGGAAGTTTGCATATATATAAAATTGATAAACAAATTATTGTGGATGACAAAATAAATTTTCTGCAATAAAATCACAAACGAACTTAAAAATATTTTACATATAAAATATTATCTATATTGTTGTTTCAATTCCATATCATAATCTATCTCACCAGATATAAGTCTTTTTCTACTAGCATTGTAATCTTTGCTAAAGATACTACGGGTGCTATCAAAAACATTTATTCTTAAATCCAAAATATCAAGAAATGAATATATAAAATCATCACTCATTTGAGGCGTATTTATCGCACCTTTTATCAATTCCACCTTTTGCGGATACATTTGCTTGTATTTATCACTTACATATATCATAAACGGAATCTCAACAATAAATCTAGAATCTTGTAATGAATGCCCAGCAAAACTACGAAACTCATATACTTCCTCTCCATGATCACTGAAGTAAAATACTATAGCATTATCATTGCTGAATCTTTGCATTATACTGCTTACAACAAAATCGTTATACAAAACTGCATTCAAATACTCTGATTTAGTTTTTGCTTCTGCTTGCTTAAGTTTATAGTAATTATTTTGAATACTTATCACATCTGTTGCTTTAAAAATATTATATGAACTTGGGTATCTCACTTTATAGCCAAAATGTGTGCCAGATAAATGTATAATATACATCTGTTGATGTGCTACATTATTTTCCATTGCTAAATCTAATAGAGAAAATACACTCTCATCTAAATCAGGATACCCATTAAATAAAACTTTATTGCAATTGCTAGATATACTAGTTGCGACATAATCATATTTTCCTAATCCCTCCTGATTACTGATCCATGAAACATCATAATCAGCAATTTTCATTAAATCTACAATATTAAAATTATTATACCATGGCAGATTCGAAGTTTCATAGGAACTCAATGTTAAAACTTTTTGTAATGAAGCATTTGTGCTAGTAGCAGGAGAGACAATATCATTAAATATAAACAAGTTTGAGCTATCTTTTAATTTTTGTAGATTTGGTGTAGTAGGCAAACTAAAACCATAAATACCCATATATCCTTTTTGCGTACTCTCACCCACTATAACTATAATTTTAGGGACCTTACCCCCCCCCCCCCATTATTATTTTGTATCGCTAACTTCATTGTTTTTATATGATCTTTCATGGATTCTAAGAATTTATTGTGTCCCATAGATATATTAGCCGACTGAGTTGTAGCTCCTTGGAAGGAGACTATAAATCTATAAAAAGAATTTGAATACTTATATTTTCCAACACTAATTCCAAAACACACTCCAGCAACTATAAAGAAAAAAATATTAATTGAGTTAAATTTTGGTAACTTTATGTATATAAATATTATACTAATAATAATAAAGATTATAATTATATATGGAATACTAGCCACATCACCGTATTCTAATAAATTAGCATTAATGTAAAAATCCAAAAATTCCCGTGTCTCATTCAAATTTGTACTTAAAAATATATCCATAAAGAGAGGCTGCATTAGAGATCTAAATTGTGCTAATAAAAAAATCTCAATACATGCGAACAAGATACAAAAAATAACAAATGTATTAACAAGAAAATTTGAGATTTTTTTATTTGGTATAAGAGATATTACAATAAAAACGAGTCCCAAAAAACCAACATTAAAACATACATAATAAGCAAAATACTTTAAACTATCCTGCAGTGCATTATTTAAAAAAATCTTAGAAGAATAACAAATTAAAATAATGTTCATAATAACTAAATAATAAAATCTAGAATCCAAAGTAATTTTATGTTTTAAAATTCTTTTCATAACTACCCTTAAAATAATTCTATCAATAACGGATTGCTTATCATAATGAATAAGGAAATTTTAGATAAATCAAAATATCTCTAAGAAATGCAATATATGCAAAATAGTGCCAACAAACTATAAGTAATATTTACTACTTTGCATACAATACCAAAAATTAGCGGTTAATATACATGATGCTCAATACGACAGCAATACTCTATATGAAATTACTCACCATAAAACTCTAAAAAATATAACCACCTAAAAAATAAGTTTAAATATATTACCAACTAGCATTCGTACATGCCTCTTTATCGCCTAAATCACACGCCTTTTTATAAAATTCTTGTGATAATGTATTGTTTTCACTAACACCTTTGCCATTCCTATAGATATATCCCAAACTAGCACATGCTTTAGCATCCTTATCTTCACATATCTTTTTGTATATTTCTATAGCTTTCGTATAATCCCCACTATTATAAGCCTTATTAGCATCATCAATGGTATCAGCACAAAAAACAAATCCACCAAATACACAAGATAGCAACAAACAGAATATAGCATTCTTCATAAAAACTCCTAATATATAAAATAAAATAAAATTGTAATATATTTTTCGAAACTTAAAAACATATTGTAATATTTTTATTGCAAAATTTATATAAAAATATAATATCACTTAGTTTTATAAGCAACAATGACAGACAATGCAAACAAAATAAATGAAGATACTAAAAATACATATGAAATACCATATTGCCTCACAATTGGTTGAGATAAAATAGGTGATACAAATTGACCAAAAAAGGAAGTTGCACTTAAAATCCCCATAGCTTTAGCTATATGTTGCTTGGGCGTAATAGACAAAAGAAATGATGAATTATTAACCATAATAGCACCTCCACCAACGCCAACAATAAGCAATCCAGTTGCAATAAGGTGAAAATTATATGCAAAATATATAAGAAAAAAGCCACTCCCCATACATGCAAAACCAATAATATATATAAGTTTAACAGATAAAATAGCACGAATTTTTGGGTAAAATAGGGAAGATAAACCATAAGCAAGAGCAGATGCGGATATACAAAATCCAACTAAAATTTCATTTATACTTAATTTTTGAGTTAAAAGATGTGGTATCTGTGTTGGTGAAGTATAATAAGTAACCATGATAAAAAAACCAAATAAATAGCATGGAATAAGTCTTATTATATCCATTCTATCTTTTGTATCCTCTATTAATTGTGTTTTTTTTCTTGTCCGTGGTTCAAACAATTCAAGTATAACAAGAATTGCCAAGAACACACCAATTCCATAAACATAAAATGGATAATGCCAATCATAATGTGCCAAAAATCCACCAAGACACATAAAAATTGCACTTCCACATGCAGTAGCAAATCCTTGCAAACCTAAAGCTTTTTGTCTATCTTCACCAACATAATAATCTGCTACTAAAGCACTAGCTGAAGTCATCACAAATGCAGTTGAGATTCCAAATATAGCTCTTGTAAATAAAATCCAATAAATATTATCCCATACCGCACCTAGCATACCGCTAATACTCCATAAAAACATAGATGGAATAAGAAATTTTAATCTACCAAATCTATCAAGTAAAATTCCACTTACAGGTGAAAACAACATAACAAATAAAGCTGGTAGTGTCAAGATTAACTTTGATAGTGTATCTATATGTGGAACATTAGCAAAATGAGACTCAATTGCTGGAATTGATGTAGCAATTATAGTCCCTCCAAGCACAGTCATAGATGTACTAGAAAAAAGGGTAAACATAAATAATGGACGATGCACTAAAGCATATATCTTCTTCTCAAGGAGATTTTGCTGATTATTTTCCATTTAATTTCCTATCTATATAATCTTACCTACCAAGTGTTTTTAAAGATTCTTTTACGATTTCATTTGGAGATAATGATAGGATCTCATGGCTTAATGATTGAAGGGTTTGGTTAATCTGTGAATCTTTAAAGCCAAGCGACAACAACGCATCATAAACAAGTTGCATGTTTGCAGTATTCGGAGATTGTATAGCTTGAGTATATCCAGACAACTCAAGCATAATCTTACCTGCTACCTTTGCACCAATGCCTTTAACACTCTTTAAAGCAGAAATATTATTTGTTTGAATTATACTTATAAATTGCTCAACAGAATAACTTGATAGAATCATTAATGCAATCTTTGCACCAACACCATTAACCTTTAATAATTGAAAAAATATTTCTCTCTCCTGCCTTGTTAAAAAACCATACAATAAATTAGAATCTTCTCTAATAATTTGTGCTATCTCAAGAGATATTTGCTTTTTACTCTGTATTTCTATACTCGTTAAAAGTGATATTTCAATGAAATATGTTATACCATTTACTTCAAGCTCAACACTAGTTGGCAAAAGCTTCTCTATGTTACCCCTTAACCTTACGATCATACCAAACCTTTTATTAATAAACTTAGGTTGCTAAATGTTCTATTAATTCTACAAACTCATCACTATAATTAAGACATGAACACACTCTATAGTCTTTTATACCAAGCTTGTCTGCTAATTCTTTGTATTGAATGCAAAGCTCATACTTAGTTTCTGAATTATCAATTGTAAAACTTAGTGGATAAATTATAATATTATCTTTTGAATTTTGCTTTATAACATCACAAGTATAAGGACCAATCCACTTAACAGGACCAATCTTGGACTGGTAACTAAGTATAATATCCTTAAAATTTATGTTATTTGATTCTAATTCTTGCTTCAATAATTTTAAGGTTTCTTCGCACTCTTTTTGATATGGATCTCCATCTCTAACCCTGCTAACCGGTATAGAATGTGATGATAATATTAACACAAATTTCTGCGCATTATCATTAGATAATGTATTAATGATTGTTTTTGTTATTGCCCTTATAAACAAATCATTGCTTGAATACCTATCTATTGTAGTTATTTTTGGATAAAAATCAAGCGATTTTATTGCGTTAGCAATATCTTGAAATGATGAATAAGTAGTAGTTGAGCTATATTGTGGATACATACTAAATAAAATTATATCGTTGATATTTTTTTGCATAATTTCTTGCACGACAGATGTTGCATACGGGGGAACATACCTCATTGCGTATGTATAAAAAATATCTTTATTCCGTTCTTGTAACTTTTTTGTTAATGCAAAAGTAATTTCTGTGATGGGACTATACCCACCTAAAGCTTCATATATTTTTTTACTTTTCTCAACGCGTGAATTTACAATCATGCTACCAATCATAGAACGAAACATATTGTTTTTAATGCTTAAAATGCAAGGATCATCAAACATATTTTTTAGGAACACAGAAACTTCATTTATATTGTTTGGTCCTCCCATATTAAGCAAAACTAAAGCCTTTTTATAATTCTGCATACTTTATACTCTCACCCGCAACTAAAATAAACCAACACACTAAATAATTCAAAACACCAAAGCACACCAATAATTATACAATAATTATATTAAGTTAAATGTATAGTAAGATTAACTATTTTAACTCATCGGGGGAAAGCTCTTGCAAGAATCTTTCCTTATCAAATGAGGCATTAAGATAGGCAACAATTTCCTCTGAATCAATAAGTGCATTTTGTAAGCAAGAAGTAGCACCGGGAGATGGAGTCATATTAAATGTCATACCCTTACCAGTTTTTATTTTTTTCTCACCTAACTCTAATTTTTTTGCGGTTCTATCAACAACTTGAGGACGCACCTCGCCATACCCCTTTGCAAATGTAATGTCTTCTAGCTTTAGCGTAGGTATAATCTTTTGTGCATCTTTTATAAATAACCTCTTACCAAAAAATGGTGCATGAAAAAATATATTCCTTAAAATATAATTCCTAATTTCAGAATCACTTAATAAATCATATGTAACCTTAAGCACATCTATGTGTAAATCTAATTTTAATAGCTCTGGGCTCAGCACATCCAATAGATGCTTGCTATTCTCTAGTCTTAATGTCGCAAGGGCAGTGGGTCCAAGCCTTGTTTTACCACCTACATACACATCCGGATCGCCGTGTAAAGCAGCAAATGGTAACTTTGGGTTTTGTACACCATATACCTTGCCTTTCAATAAATTTGGTGCGAAGTAAAATTCACCGCCAACAGGCAAACAACCAAAATCCATACCATAACCTGCCTGTTGTGCAAGCGGTAAAGAATAAGAACCAGCATCAACCAAAACAAATTTTGCATATATTTCCCTACCATCAATACCAGAGATTACATAGCCTACATTGCTTGGTTGTATATTATTCACACGAAAATTTAAAAATACTTCATTTTGTGAATTTTTCTCAATTGCCTTATTAACAAAATATTCACTCAATAGCTCATAATTTATAGCACACCAATCAGAATCAAAACCAGATGCAACAACATTCTCCGGTCTATCACCACCTTTTGCACCCTCTATAACCTTTGGCTCCATAACCTTTATATCTTCTTTGCTGTAGAACTTTAATCCCGGAAATATATCCTTAAATTCCTCATGCCTCTTTGCTATAAAATCACATTCAGTATCCCCAACACCTATAGCTATCTTTTGCATACTGAAAATAATTTTATTCTGAAGATTCTCCTTAAGGGCAAAGTTACGAACTTTTTGGGCAGACAGGCGAACTTTTCTAGCTTTTTCCGCACTATAATTTGTTTCTATTGAACCATCATGTATTGTTTGTGAATTTGCTTTATGGCTAGAGCTAATTTGTGCAAGCTTAGACTCCTTCTCCACTATAGCTATCCTTTTTATATCGCTATATTCACTCAAAGTGTAAAAGGTACAGCACCCACTTACACCACCACCAATTATAACTACATCAAATTCGTTCATCATATCTTCCTTTCAATACAATTCCTAGCAAAATCTTGAAAAATATCTATCTCACACACATGCCCACTTTTATTTAGAGTAATATTTGGAGTATCATGGCTATAAATAGCACGATTTATATGTAAAATTCTTGATGCATACTCTAAAGTTACAGGAATATCGTGACTAATCGTAATTATAGTATGAAATTCGTTAATCATTTTTAATAACTCATATATTTCAGCTTGAGTCTTTACATCTATATTTGAGGTAGGTTCGTCCAAAATTAGTAGCTTTGGATTGCTTACAATAGCCCTAGCAATAAAAACTCTTTGTCTTTGCCCACCACTCAAATCACTAATTTTTCTATATGCAAGTTTTTTAATTCCTAATTTATCTAATACTTCAATTGCTTGTTGTCTTTGCTTGTCTTTTATCCTATAGCCAAAAAAGCTTGTTTTCAAAAATCCCATTTCTACTATCTCTATAACCATTATGGGAAAATCAATATTTATTTGAGTATTCTGTGGCACATACCCTATTTCTTTGACATGCTTAAAAAGTTCAGAATTAGGGTATTCTATAGTTCCTGTAAAGTTTTTTAAAATACCAAGTAAAATTTTTATAAAAGTAGTTTTTCCACCACCATTTGGACCTATAATTCCCAAAAATTCCTTATGATAAATCTCAAAATTAATATTTTCAAAAATTTTTTCTTTATTGTAACTAAAAGAAACATTTCTACCTCTTATGAGTGTGAAAGGTTTTTGTTTTGTTACACTATCATTTCTTAAAATACCATTA
This sequence comes from Helicobacter sp., assembly GCA_029264775.1. Lineage (GTDB taxonomy): Bacteria > Campylobacterota > Campylobacteria > Campylobacterales > Helicobacteraceae > Helicobacter_A. The sequence goes on from JARHYT010000006.1 coordinate 23,008, forward strand.
TTTTGCAAAAATCAATCCTTAAATACGATATCTACACGCCTAATTTTTTCAATGCTTGGCAATTAAGATTCTCAAAAAATACCATGTTTGCAACAGAATCAAACTTTCTCACATTAAGTATGTCAAGAGATAACTCGATAGCATTTAAAACAAACGAAATTTCGTGTAATGGTATATAGCCCATATGATTTATTCTAAAAATTTTCCCTTTCAATCTATCTTGACCACCCGCTATATTTATTGAGTATTGTTTTTTTAGCACGCTTATTATGTCTTTGGCATACATGGAATCCACAACACTCATGCTATTTGCAGAAACCTTTGGATATATATGTAATCCTATGGATTCAAGTGACTTTTTTGTCGCATTTGCTATCAATGCCGTATATTCATAAATATCTTCAATGCACATATTGAAGTGCTGTATCATATCAAAATAACCCTTCAATCCTATTATTATAGAAGTTGCAGCTGTATATGCAGTTGTATTTTTTCGTTGATTTTTAAGCTCTTTAGATAAATTGAAATAATATCCCTTTGAATTGCTTTCTATGAGATTTATTGCTCTATCACTTAAACCAATAAAAGCTAATCCCGGTGGCAACATAAAAGCCTTCTGACTCCCACCAATAAGCAAATCAATATTTGTAGTATCCACATGCTGAACACCAATAGCTGTGATACCATCAGCAATAACAATTATATTATCATTCACACTTTTTACATACTCAAATATCTCTTTGTATGGGTGGGATAAACCACCAGCAGATTCACAAATTTGCATACATATACATTCTATATCTTTATGCTTTTCTAATTGCTCTTGCACCATATCTACGCTAGCAGGAGTATCCCATTCATTTATTATTTCTATAACTTCTAATCCTTTAGCCCTACCTATTTGTCCAAACCTTTCACCAAATTTACCGCTATTAATAGTTAGAATCTTTTTTGATGAAAAGGATTCTACACATGCTTCCATAGCGCCTGTCCCACTACTAGCAATCATTAATACTTCTTTCATTCCCAATAGAGTTTGCAATTTCTCTCTAACATTAGCAAATACAGATTCAAATTCAGAAGTTCTGTGATGTAATGTTGGCTGTGCCATAGCATAACGGATATACTCTGGGGTTGGAGTTGGTCCGGGCGTAAAAAGAAGTGATTGGGTGATAATCTTTGTATTTTTTGATTCCATTTTTTCCCTTTTATATAAAAATATATGTAAGTATAGCAAAATTATAGAAGTAAGTTAAGCAAAATGTAGTATGCTAACACACAACAAGCCTCTTAAAATTGGTTTGTATTCTTAAAATAAGGAATTACGATGAGTACTGGAATATTTTTTGGAAGTGATAATGGTACAACAACAGATGTATGCGAAAGATTAGCAAAAAAGCTAGGCGATGCAGAATTAGTTGATGTAGCAAGTGCAGACAAGGATTCTATTAGTAAATTTGAAAAGATTATTTTAGCAAGTTCTACATGGGGAGATGGAGAGTTGCAAGGTGATTGGGAAAGTTACGCAGAAACTTTATCTGATGTTAGTTTTGATGGAAAGCTAGTTGCTTTACTAGCGTTGGGTGATGCTGATAGCTATGGTAGCACTTTCTGTGATGCATTGTATCATCTTAAAAATGTGGCAAAAGGTGCTAAATTAGTAGGAGCTACTTCTACTGATGGTTATGAATTTGATGAATCTAAAGGCGTAGAAAATGGCAAATTTGTAGGATTAGCAATAGATGAAGCAAATCAAGACGATAAAACAGATGAAAGACTTGATGCATGGGTTTCATCGTTAAAAGGTAGTGGTTTTTAATGTAAAACTAAATACCAAAATACCCTAAAATTATCTCTTAAAGTATAAGGTCATTAATCAATTTGGATTAATGATTAAATCTGCAATGAAAATGAAATATATGTAAAACATTCACATGTGATATTTTATTATCTACAATTATCAAGCTATATGTTATAATTTCTAGAAAAAATCTACTGGGGCACAATAAATGTTAAGTAAGCATAATATTAAAGAGATTTACTTTTTTATGAGAATTAAAAATTATAAGAAATATAATTTGTTTATACTATTCATTCTCCTTGCTGTGGTATTTTGCATTGGCGACATGTACGCACAGGATAACGACAATCAAGTTTTTATTGAAAACAATATACTATCAGAGGAGGATGCAAACGAAAGTGATGTAAATCTTGAATCAAATCAAGCAAAAATTATAAAACTAGATATACTAACAAATATTGAAAATCTAAGCGAACAAACATTATATGTAGGGCAATATATAAATATTGAATATAAATTACAATTGTTAGATGATGCAAGGGTAGTATATACAGAATTTAATCCATCTTTAGAAAAGGATAATAAACAAAATGCAAGTGTAAAATTGGTATCAGAGGGTGAATGGGTAAAAGAAAATGATTATTATGTGGCAAACTATACATTCAAGATTGTGGATTCTAATGTAACTATACCATCCTTAGTCGTGCATGTGCAAAATAATTACTTGCAAGATTCCATGCAAACATCACCAATTGAGCTAAATGCACAAGACCTTAGTAGCAATCCAAGCTATTGTGGAGTTGTTGCAAATGATCTAAAAATAGTTGATTATATGCTCGAGAATTATAATGATACAACAAATATGATATTGATAGAAATTGATGGTAATGCTAGCAATTTAGAAGATTTTAAACTACCGAATATAAAAGATCAAGAATTTGGGCAAGGAACTAAATTTGGCAGCGAAAATGCAAGAGTAAATGTATTAGCGAGAATACCAAAAAATCTGGATTCCATATCATTTAGCTACTTTAACATAAATAAAAGGGAATTTGTCCCACTAAGTATTCAAAATATTGTAAATGTAACTTCATTTGATGATGAAATAAAAGAGGATTTAAACCCAAAAAGTTCATTTTTACGAATTACAAATATCGTAATACTTGCATTTTTAGGTTTCTTTTTGCTAATGACCTTAATTAAGCGTTCGTATATATCAGCTATTATTTCATGCCTCTTGCTAGGATTCCTTATGTATAGAATCTTTGCTAATACATACACCATAAAGACAATTCCAAATGCAAAGGTACTAATACAACCAACTAGAAATTCAACGGAATTATTAACGATTGATAAACCAACAAAACTTGAAGCAATTGACAAAAAAAATAATTACTATAAAGTTAATATAGATTCAAAAGTTGGTTGGATTAGTAAAAATGATACAAATAAGCGTTAATTAAATTAATAGTGGAGGTATTATGGAAAAGATTAAAGGTTATTTTGCGACTTTTACAATCGCTATGGGGCTAGCGTGCATTATTGTTGGCATGTATTTTTTTAGAAAAGAAAATGGTAGGAAAATAAGACGCTTTTGTGGATTATTTTTTCCTGCAAATAGTCTAAAGATGGAAAAGATCGGAGAATACGATATTGAGGCTAATCTAATAGTGGTGAATCATCAAAGCGCATCAGATATAATATGTCTAGAAGGGGATCACCCGCTAAATATATGTTGGGTAGCAAAGAAGCAATTGGGAGATATACCATTTTATGGTTATGCACTGAAATTACCAGAAATGATACTTATAGATAGGGATGATAAAAAAGGAATTATACAATTATTGAAAGAAGCGAAAGAGAAATTGCAACAAAAAAGACCAATAGTTATATTTCCGGAGGGAACTAGAGGTCCGGGTAAAAGAGAGTTTCTACCATTTAAACCGGGGGCAAAGATTCTTGCTGAAAAACTAAAACTGAAAATACAGCCAATAGTATTTGTAAATACAAGAAAAGTTTATGATAGCAATCCAATTAGAGTAAGGACAAATACAGCTAGACTTGTATGTATGCCTTCATTTACACCAGATATTTCTACGAATTGGTATGAAAAACTTAGAGATGACATGTTTGAAGTATATTGCAAGCATTATGATGAAATGAATCCAGATGAATGCAATCAGGGTGTAGATGGAATGAAATCATGACTACATCAATATTAATGCCATAACATGCAAATATATCTATCGTTATCCATATAGGCTTTTACCTCTTATATATACAAACCAAGTAATCAGAATTAATAAAATCTATTATTCATACACTACTATAAATACACATGCATGAGTTATTAATTTAACATAGCTAGATAAAACATATTTCAATAACTTGTCCTTGTGTAACATTAGATTGCGCATATAAACATAACTTTAGATAACCAATAATAGAATCAGTAGTAATTTGCAATACAAAAATATTGAATTTAATATTTGATGCTTATATAAAATCGCATGAATGGAATCTAACTAATATCATAAAAATATTTTAATTTATATATTTTGCATTAATGACAAAGATAACTACATTATAACATGCTTGATTTGTTGTTTAAAGTTATATGTTTTATCTACAAAATTATTTTTATTAAAATAATCTAAATGTAAAACATTGATACCAGTATATTTGCTTATAAAACTATCTATCTGTTTATCCTCTTTTCCATTCATAACAATACATAATATTTTTATATTTCTTTGCATTAAGGATTCTACGCTAAGTAAAACATGATTGATTGCACCTATATAATACCTACCCACTATAATTGTTGGCAACGGATTTTTTTGCATATAATCAACCATACATATATGTTCATCTATGGGCGAAAATATACCACCGGCAAGCTCAATCACTAGATTATCACTTTTTGGTAATGTAATATCAAAGCCATTATAATCTAAGCCTTCATTTATTTTACCAACATGAGGAGAAGCAGGTGTTTGCAACAAAATGCCCTCTTTAAATACATGAATATCTGGACAAAAACTTTTAACAAATTCAGAATCTGTAGGGCTACCCGCTTGTATTGGTTTAAAATAACTATAAGAAAAGTTAGCACATATAGCCAAACTCACATGCGTTTTGCCTACATCTGTATGAATCCCTGCTACATAAATTCTCATAATACCCTTAAAATTTTATTGAATCTAAACAATATATTATAGGATATAAATGTATTTTTGCGTTATAATTTCGCATATTTCTTATGGGATTATTATTTTATGTTAAATACTCAAAGTTCTATATATGAATTTTTCACCTCACACAATCAATCTTGTTGGCTATATGATATAAACGCATTAGCATATTTAATATCTAGTCTTAATCATACAGATAACAATATACCTCAACACGCCAATATTTCTCTAACAGATTCTAAAAGTTTTAAGGATTATAAGGATCTTTTACTTTATATGAATAACATAAGTATTAGTGATAAAACATCAAATCATGTAAAAAAGTATAAAGACACTATATTTATGGAATCCAACAAACATATAAAAAATAAAAAACAATATCCAAATATACTTATTTGTTCTAGTGATGAAACATGGCTTTGCTATCAAGCACTATGTTATATAGAATCTAATAAAAATAAAAATGCAAAAAAAATAGAAAATATGTTACCAATATTGCTACCAGACATTAGACTTAGCCCATATGATAGCACACAAAGTTTTTATGAAGAGTTTAAAGAATTATTTGCAAAACTTACATCTTGGTATGAAAATGATTGCAAACAGATTCTAATTTCTCCCCCTCATACTATAATGGCATTTATGCCAAGCAAGGAATTATTGCACAGCTTTGATATAAAAAAGGGTGAAAATATAGTTATAAGGGATTTTATAGAAAAACTTATACACTATGGTTATGAAAGTGTAGAAATTGTGGAAATGCAAGGTGAATTTTCACACAGAGGCGATATTATAGATATTTTTATACCAAGTTTTGAGTATCCGATTAGATTAAGTTTATTTGACACAGAGATAGAAGAAATTGTATTTTTCAATCATGAAACACAGCTAAGCAATAAGGAACAACTGCAAACAATCAAAATATATCCAGCTATGTTTAGTTTAGATTCTAAGCAACACGATATTTTACAAGAATCTATAAAATCAATTAGCGATAGTTTGGAACAAAATATAAATTCACTTGGTTTTTGGTTTTTAAAGGACATAGGAGGTAAAAACTTTCTTCAAGAATATACGCATATTTTTACACAAGATGGCTTGAAAGAATATGCACAAAATTTAGAATTTGTAATGCCAGAAATTTTACCAAACACAGAACAAACATTTGCTGTAATAAAACAAGCTAATGAATTTAAGGATCTAGAATCAATAAAGATTCACAATATAGCAAGCACAATAAAACTAAATAAGCATAAACAAATTACAATTTTAAGCCCAACAAACGCCATGCTTAAGGGGTATGATTTAGAATCTTTAAATATAAAATATAATAGCGATATAACACCTTTTTATCTTAATATAAGCTCTAATGAAGTATTATTTTTAAGCCTACAAAAACCACAAAATATTCGTAAAAAAAAGGTTAAATTAGATTTAGACGCTCTAAAGGTTGGCGAATTTGTAGTTCATAATGAATATGGAGTAGGTATTTTTGAGTGCATAAAACAAGTATCAATTATGGGAGGATTAAAGGATTTTATAAGTATTGTATATGCAAATGATGATAGATTGCTTTTGCCTGTAGAAAATATGAATATGATAGAAAAATATAGTGCTTATGATTCTATTGCAAAGATAGATAAATTAGGTAAATCTAGTTTCTTAAGGCTAAAAGATTCTATAAAAGAAAAGTTGTTTGCAATAGCAAATGAAATTATAAAGTTACAAGCACAAAGAGAGTTAAGCAAAGGTGTTATATTGAATATTGATGATGCAGAAAAAGTTGCTGCATTCAGTAAATTTGAAGAATCACGAGGTTTTACCCTTACAAATGACCAAAATAATGCAATACAAGAAAGTTTAAAAGATTTAAAAAGTGGCATGGTTATGGATAGACTTCTAAATGGTGATGTTGGGTTTGGTAAAACTGAAGTTGCTATGAGCCTTTGTTTTGTAAGTGCATTGAATGGATATAATAGCATTGTGCTTGTGCCAACAACACTTCTTTGTAGCCAACATTTTGAAAGCTTTAATAAACGACTAAACGACTTATTGCTACCAAATGGAGACAAATTAAATGTATCAAAACTAGACAGATTTACAACAGCAAATCAAAAAAAACAAATAATACAGAATCTAAAAACAAATAAACCACAAATAATAATAGGTACTCATTCGTTGTTCAGCTTAGATCTAGAGAACATAGGCATTATGATAATTGATGAAGAACATAAGTTTGGTGTAAAGCAAAAAGAGGTTTTAAAACAAAAAAGTCTCACAACGCATGTTTTATCTATGTCTGCTACACCAATTCCTAGAACGCTAAATATGGCATATTCAAAACTAAAATCTATTAGTGAATTAAAAACTCCACCTAGCTTTAAGCAGGATAGCAAAACATTTGTAAAAATAAAAAAAGATTCCTTATTAAAAGAAGTTATTTTAAGGGAATTAAGAAGAGGCGGGCAAGTATTTTATATATTTAACAATATCGCAAAAATTAGCACTATAAAGAATTATCTATTAGAATTAATGCCAAAACTTAGAATCTTAATCCTTCATTCTCAAGTAAATCCAAAAGATATTGAAAAGGGAATGATTGATTTTTTAAACAAAAACTATGATATACTGCTTTGTACTTCTATTGTAGAATCTGGAATACATCTACCAAATGCTAACACTATAATAATAGATGAAGCACATAACTTTGGTATCGCTGATTTACATCAATTAAGAGGTAGAGTTGGTAGGGGTAAAAGTGTAGGATTTTGCTACTTATTAACAAATGAAAATATTAATGAAGATGCTGTAAAAAGGCTTTTATCTTTAGAAAAAAATTCATATTTAGGCAGTGGTGCATCTCTTGCATACCATGATCTAGAAATACGAGGTGGTGGAAATTTACTTGGGGAAGCACAAAGCGGGCATATCAAACAAGTAGGTTTTGGTATGTATGTAAAAATGCTAGAGGAAACACTTCAAAGCTTATTGCAAAGCGGAATCAATGAAAATAAAGTAGATATAAATTTATCTGTATCTGCATTTTTAAATGAAAATCTAATTTCAAGTGAGCGTATGAGACTTGATTTATATAGGAGACTATCACGGGTAAAAAATGAATTTGAGGTAAGAGAGATTGAGGGTGAAATAGAGCAGAGATTTGGCAAACTAGACATGTATAGCTTGCAATTTATGGAATTAATTATTATAAAAACAATAGCATTGCAAATAGGTATTAAAGCCATTAGTAATGTTGGGAATAATATAAGCATGTTATGTAAAGATGACACGAGAATAACAGTGCAATCACCAACAAAAGATGATGATGATATATTGCTAAGTATCAAAACCAAGCTAAAAGATATGCTAAAAGTGATAAAAGTATAAATTATATTTACAAGAAATCGCGCAACTTTTGATTATTAAAATCCGGGTAATCCATTATTGATAATGGAATCTGTGCTGCAAGTTTTGTTTCTGTATTAAAAACAATGGGAAATAAGTAGTTTATTTCTGAAGACTCAAGAGGGCTATTCAAATCAAGCGGACAATAAACAAGTATTTTACTTGTTTTTCTGATATTTAAAATAAGAGTTAAATATTCTGGTATCACAAAAGAATATTGCCTTAATTTATATGGATTTACAAGCACCAATATAGCTTTATTTTTTATATCATCTTTATCATTATTATCGTGCTTATCATGAGAATCAAGTGGAAAAGTAATATTTTTTAATCCGATTAGATTCTGACTTATTGACCTTTTTTCTTGTGAATCATTGTTACCATGAAAATCTACAGAATCAAATGTATTATAATTATGCTTTGCATATGCCTGATTATACCTTTTTATCTGTGTATTCAATTGTTTTGACAATGTTTGTGTGTTTCGCTGTTGTATTTTAAGCACAACATCATTTATATTATTCTTTTCTATATTTACATTTGCTTTTTTATTATATTTTTTAATTGCTTCATCATTTGTGTAATTCGTGAATAAGCTTTTTCTACTGAGTATATTAAGACCTTTTACATGAGAAGCGGATAAACCATTTCCCTTATCATCATTTGATTCCATATTCTTATATATTAGTTTAACGAATATAGAATCAATTTTATCAAGTGCAACTTCTTGGCTATCTTGACAAATAGTCCTATGAGAGTTATTAATAGTTGATTTTAATATATACTTATTTTTCATGATTACCCACTGCAACATTTGTTTATTGTGATAAAAGCAAATTATGTGCCGATTAAACATATAACTACTAGATATTATAAAATACATAAATATGCAGATATATGATGACTGCAATTAATTCACCATAAAATATTTAAATAATTAAGATAAATCATTACTTATAACCTATCAGCACAAAGTATAGTAATATTTAATATAAAATGACTTTGTTGGCTACTAACATTAATAAACCAAATATGTAATCGCAAATATTATGATAAAAGTGTGCTTGTTGCATTTTAAAAAGCTTGCTCAATATTAGTGAATTTCACAAATACAACCAACAATAACTCTCGCCTAATAGGCAAGAATCTTTGAGATACATTAACTAAATGCTTACTTATTTTAATGTGCTACTGCACCGCTAATACCAACACCACTTTGAGCCCTAAAGTCTTGTGCTGCAAATAAAGATTTATCAATTTTTGCCCTTTCACTATTATCAAGCTTAGATATAATGAATATAGCTAGGAATGAAAATGGAAATATAGCTTCTTCAAATTTTAAAACTTGTATCCATACGCTAGGGCTAAGAACAACAAGCGTCAAAACACTTATTAATCCTATTAAACCACCCCATAAAACTCCTTTTGTAGTAAGATTTTTCCAATATATACATAGTAAAATAATTGGAAAATTTACACTAGCTGCAATTGCAAATGCTAAACCAACCATGAAAGCAACATTTTGTCCATTGAATGCTATACCTAAGCATATTGCTAAAATTCCTAGACATATTGTAGCTGCTTTTGTAACTCTCATTTCTAATTTAGGATCACATTTTCCACTTTTAATAACATTTACAAATAAATCATGGCTTATAGCACCTGCACCAGATATAGCTAACCCTGCAACAACTGCTAATATAGTAGCAAATGCAACTGCGGCAATAAATCCATAAAATACATTTCCACCAAGAACTTTTGCAAGAACTACTGCTTCCATATTTTTAGGCACAATAAATTCTCCGTTTGCTCCTATAAACTCTGGGTTTCCAAGTAAAAAAGCGATAGCCCCAAATCCAATTATAAAAGTAAGTATATAGAAATATCCTATTAAACCGGTTGCAAAAAACACTGATTTTCTTGCTTCTTTAGCGTCTTTTACCGTGAAAAATCTCATTAAAACATGTGGCAAACCTGCTGTGCCAAACATTAATGCTAAACCTAAAGAAATAGCAGATACAGGATCTGGCAAGAATGTCCCGGGCTTCATTATAGCTTCTTTTTGTGCATGATGATGAATAGCCATTTCAAAATAATGTTTTAAATTAAAATCGGACATATAAAGCACCATTATAGCCATAAATGTAGCACCGCCTAAAAGCAAACATGCCTTAATGATTTGCACCCAAGTTGTTGCATGCATACCTCCAAAAGTAACATAACAAATCATTAAAACCCCTACTATTATTACTGCAGTATTATATGATAAACCAAATAAAAGTTGTATCAAAAGTCCAGCACCAACCATTTGTGCTATTAGATAAAATATAACTACGCTTAAGCCACTAATAGCAGATATTGTTCTAACAGGTTTTTGACTTAACCTATATGCAACAATATCTGCGAATGTAAATTTACCTAAATTTCTAAATTTTTCTGCTATTAAAAACATAACAACTGGCCAACCAACAAGAAAACCAATGGAATAAATTAGCCCATCAAATCCATTGCTAAATACTAAGCTAACAATACCAAGAAAACTAGCCGCACTCATATAATCACCGGCAATGGCAATACCATTTTTTGTTCCCGTAATGTTACCACCAGCAGTATAGAATCCTTGTGCAGATTGAGATATTTTATTTGAATAGTATGTAATACCTAATGTTGCTAAAACAAATATAACAAACATAACTATTGCCATAACATTAACTTCACT
>JARHYT010000033.1 GCA_029264775.1 Helicobacter sp.
AATTACATTTATTTTTTATCTTACTATACTATACATTTACTATAGTATAGCTTTTTGAAATTACCTCTAAATCTAATCCCTATCTTAATCTTTTTATCAAAGGCTATTTTAGAGTATTTTATATATACTTAAGAATAATTGTAATATGGCAGGGAGGATTACTTATTTAAACTTTAGACAATTTTGTTTGTGATTATGATAGATGATTATATCTCTTTAAATTAATATAATCTCAAGATAAATAATACATATAAATTTAATCCATGATATAAGCGAAACTATATTTTTGATAAAATTTCAATTAACCTATAAGGAGTAAGTGCGTAGTTCTGCCATTTTTTTAATGCTATTTTACTAGCCTTTGCATGTGCTAAACTAGCATTCTTACATGATTCAAAACTATCCATACCTTGTGCTAATAAACTAGCAACCATACCGCTTAACACATCACCGCTACCACCTTTTGCTAGATTACATTGCCCTTGCATGTGTATATATAGCCTATTGTTATGCACTATACTTGTATTAGCACCTTTAATAAGGCATACAACATGTGGATAAAGATTAGAAAATTCTAAAGAAAGGCTTGATATATTTCTTATCACATAATTAATATCCTTGTTTATTATAATACCTGTATGCTGCAATACAGCTTGAAATTCCTTAGGATGAGGTGTTATAACTACTTTTTGTAAATATGGCAAAATAGCATATAATTCCGCCCTGTATAATATATCTGCATCAAACATAAAAGATGGTTGCATAACTCCTCTTGTGAAGTTTAATTCCTCTAAACTAGATATGTTTTTGATGAAATCAAATAATTTCTTATATTGTGCATCATTATAACCTAGCCCCATACCAATTGCAAAAGAGGTTATATTATTTTGATTTTTATTTGGAATCTTATCTGTTAATATTATTTCAGCATTTTGAATATTTATAGATTTTGATAAGAAACCATTATAAATATGTACTTTTCCTGCCCCAAAATGTAATGCAGACATTGCCGAAAGCACGCTAGCACCAATCATTTCACCACCTATTACAAATACATTTCCATAACTTCCCTTATTACTATTTTGTATTGTCCTAATAGGCAATTGTAAGTCTTGTTTCTCGAGCAATATATAATTAGAATCTTTATTTATTTGTTGATATATAGTTTTTGGTATCCCTAAATCTACTATTTTAATTTTGCCAACCATATCTTTAAGCCTAGAATCTAACATAGAAAGATTGATTGCACCCATACAAAAAGTATAATCAACTTTGCATAATACATTATCTATATCTGTTTTGTCCCCTAAGACATTTGGTAAAGCACTCGGAGTATCACAAGCAATTTTCATTGTTTTACTATTACTCATGCTTAATCTAAGATTCTGATAATTTGTAATATCTTTCAATGATATATTTTGACTAAAACCTGAACCAAATATACAATCTATAATTATATCTTGTGGCTTAAGTATATTTATAATATCTTGCAAAATATTATAATGGCTTAATGCCAAATTACATGATGATATAGAATCTATATAGTGTGATACAAGTTTGTTATATAAGCTAGATTCCATATCATTATAATGCTCAATGAGCTTATATATATCAATATTAATATTTGCATTACTTGTAAATATCTCGCATAATGATTGCAAAAAACTATCTTTTCCCATGTATTTTATATGATTATTATCTATATGCCAATCAAAAAAATCATAAAATTTCAATATATTTAAACTTCCACTATTTGCGTTAGAATCTAAACCATATTCAATCTTAGCAAGCATATTATATTGTGCTACACATAATTTACTTTTTGGTTGTTTTAATAAAATAACTATAATGTCTAGGTGTGGATTTTTTGTATTAAGTAACCTAGCACTAGCAATTCCATCTGCACCATTATCGCCACCCCCACATAAAAAGACCACTTTTTGTGTTAATGGTTTGTTTTTCAAATGGTTTGCAACTAAAATTGATTTTAGATAACAATCAAATATTAAATTGCTATCATATTGTTTAAAATCTAATAGATGATTTTTATTTAATTCAAATATTGAATGTTGTTTTTTATTTTTTTTGCATTTTTTTGCAATGAAATCTGAAAGAGCATTTGCAGCATTCTCCATTAACAATATATTTGGTATTTCATAATCATTTACGCATTTTATATCATTAATCCTTTTATCAATAAACACCTGTTGCATATTAAACCCCTTGTTTTTTTCTAGATTCTATCATAATTAAAATTTATTTTATTTTGTAATTAATATTAGATTAATGAATTTGCTATAATTACATAAAAGGTTGCAACAATGGAAAAAATATCAATTTTGAACAATATAGAAAAAGATTCAGACAGAATAATTACGGGAGATACAAATACTTCGGATTTGAATAATGAGAATAAATTGCGTCCAATATCATGGGAAAATTACATAGGACAAGATAAAATAAAAAAAAATTTACAAGTATTTATACAAGCTAGCAAGAAACGACAAGAATGTCTAGACCATATATTATTTTTTGGACCTCCCGGGCTTGGTAAAACCACATTAAGCCATATTATAGCCCATGAAATGAATGCTAGCATAAAAGTTAGTGCCGCTCCAATGATAGAAAAATCGGGCGATTTAGCAGCAATAATGACAAATCTTAATAGAGGTGATATTTTATTTATAGACGAGATTCATAGATTAAGCCCTGCAATTGAAGAGATTTTGTATCCTGCTATGGAAGATTTTAGACTTGATATTATAATAGGACAAGGGGCAGCTGCCCAAACGGTTAAAATTGATTTAGAGCCTTTTACACTTATAGGTGCTACAACAAGAGCAGGTATGCTTTCAAATCCACTAAGAGATAGATTTGGAATCAGTGCAAAACTTGAGTTTTATAGCGAAGAAGAACTAGCTTTAATAATAATAAAAGCTAGTAAAAAGCTAAGCACAGATATAACAAATACAAGTGCAAAAGAGATAGCAAAAAGATCTCGTGGCACGCCACGCATTGCATTGCGTTTATTAAAAAGAGTTAGGGATTTTGCACAAGTGCAGGATAAAAACATCATTGACGAAGATATAGCAAAACATGCTCTTAATGAATTAGGAGTTAATGAATTGGGATTTGATGAAATGGATTTAAGCTACTTAAAGATTCTATCGCAATCAAATGGTAAGCCTATAGGATTAAATACTATTGCTGCGGCAATGAGTGAAGATGAAGGGACTATTGAAGATGTTATTGAGCCATATTTACTAGCAAATGGCTACATAGAAAGAACCGCCAAAGGCAGAATAGCAACATATAAAACATACTCATTTTTTCCGCAACAAAATAACTTAGGATTATTTGCTAACTAAATGATTAAAATACATAAAACTATACATAAACCAATATTGTAATATTATAATAAACAATTTATCAAATATAAATCATAGGTATATTTGAAATGAAATAGCCTGATTTTATATATAAATTTAATATTTAGTTACATTGGTTGTAATCATGATGTAACCTACTCCCATTGACTTATAACTAATTGTTGAAATAGTCCGCTTTATAATGATTTTATTATACAACAAAAAAGATTCTAAAATACCATTAATAATGGCTATTAATTAAAATTGCACTTAGCATTTTGATTAATAACAGCCAAATTTCACTCAATTACAAAATAGTATAAGGTTTATCAACGCAAGACCTATAGTTAATTTAGAATCCTTATGCAAAAATTTACATATATTATCTACACCATGTTTAAAATGTAGATATATAGCAACATTTATACATTCCCTGCTTTCATTTCTGCCATCATTTTATCAAATGCTTCTTTTGTTCCTTCTCTAACCGGTTGCAATAAACTTACTAATATTATCGCGATACTAGCACATATAAAGCCCGGCACAATTTCATAAATAGGTAAATACTTATAAAAAAAGTTATTATGCAAAACAACAACAACTGCACCTGTTACCATACCAGCTATGGCACCCATTCTTGTCATGCGTCTCCAAAAAAGTGAAAATAAAATAACACTACCAAAGCTAGCACCAAATCCAGCCCAAGCATATCCCACTATGCTTAATATACTAGAATCTTTATCTGTAGATATGAAAAACGCCACAAACGATACTACCAATACACTAGCACGGCTAAAAAACATTACTTGTTTTGGCGTAGCATCTGTCTTTAGAATCTTCTTATAAAAATCCTCTGCAACAGTTGAGGCGGACACTAAAAGCTGACTGCTAGCAGTACTCATAATAGCAGCAAGCAACGCAGACAATAATATACCTGTAATCCATGGATTAAAAAGAGTTTGAGACATAACAATAAATATCTTTTCTGGATCACTAAAAGATAAATTAAATTTTTCTACATAAGCTAATCCAAGCATACCAACACAGCATGCACCAACAAGACTTATAACCATCCACGACATACCAATTATTGTAGCTTTTGGTATATCTCTTGTGGAACGAATAGACATAAACCTAACAATAATATGTGGTTGTCCAAAATACCCTAATCCCCACGCAACAGCCGATATGACACTAAGTAATGTAACACCTTGAAAGAATGAAAAATGATTTTTATCTTCAAGAGATTTACTAATAATTGCCTCTATATCTGCAAGTAATTTTTGCATATCATTTTTTATTGCCTCTGTTATTTTACCACTTGCTACAGAATCTCTTATTGTTGCAGCTCTTTTAGCAAGTTTATCAAAATCTTCTTTTGAACTTATTATTGTTATTTCACTAATGGTATGCAAAGAATCTGTAAGCATAGTTATATTATTTTGTAGCAATGCAACATTGTTAGAATCTATATTAGACTTGATTTCCTCCAACACAGGTTTCATATCTGTATCAAGATATTGCTGCGTTTTTAATACTCTCTCGTTATGTGTATCATCATGCTTTTGGATTAATTGACTTGCTTCACTTAAACCACCTATATGATAAAGCATTACAATAGGAACTACAATTAAAGCTAGCATCATTAGGATACCTTGCAGTAAATCTGTCCAACAAACAGCGAGGTAACCACCAAAAAATGTATATATAACAATAATCCCAGCACCAATCATTAACGACATGGAATAATCAATATGAAAAGTTTGTTCAAAAAGTTTAGCACCAGCAATAAGCCCAGAAGATATATAAAACACAAAAAACACCAATATTACAATAGCAGATACTAATCTTAAAATATGTTTATCATCAGAAAACCTAGTTTCAAAATAATCAGGTATCGTAATAGAATTTGCTACAACTTCAGTATAGATTCTAAGCCTTTTTGCTACTAATACCCAATTTATAAGCATACCAATGCTTAATCCAATAGCTATCCATACATTAAGTAATCCAGCTATATATAACGCACCGGGTAATCCCATAAGCAACCAGCTACTCATGTCGGATGCACCAGCACTAAGAGCACTAACAGTTGGACCCATATTTCTTCCACCAAGAAAAAATTCTTCAGGATTTTTAGTCTTTTTCCAAAAATAAAAACCAATTCCTATCATCACAGCAGCATATAATCCAAAAGTTGCAAAAATAGGAAAACTTAAACTTTGCACTTCAAGTGTATTAGGCATAATTGATCCTTTTATAATGTAATAATTTATTGCAATTTAATTACAAATTAGTTTCATGATAATATATTTTTTTAAATTTATTTAATATTTGTTGTAAATAAAAGGCATAAAATATAATTTTGTAACATATCATATAAGGTATATTCTACCTTGCATAATTTAAAACTATAATTATATGCGATCATTGATTGTTGTCGATGCGTAAAATAGTAACAATGTATTATAAATATTACATTATTCTAAATGTGAGTTATCTTCTTGATCTTCATTTTTTGATTGATTTACCCTACTATATTCATCATATAAACTACAAGATTCATTGTTTCCTAAAGAACAAGCTGTTTTAAAATATTGCAATGCTGTATCAATATTTTGAAATACTCCATACCCATTTGCATATGATATTGCCAATTGCAAACAACCTAAACCTTCTTTGTTGTCGCATATTTTTTGAAATAGTGTATTTGCAACTTCATAGCTATGCCTAACACCAATTCCATCATAATATAGCATAGCTAAATTGTAGCATCCCCCCATATTATCGTTATTACAGGCTATTTTGTAATATTTTTTTGCTCTCTTATAATCATTTAACCTTTGGTAGCTAAAGCCTAATTTATTGCAACCCTCCATATGTCTATTATCACAAGCTTTTTTTAAATATGGAAGTGATTGTGTGTAGCTTTGCACTTGTGCATAAAGCCAACCTGCAAACTCGCATTCAGTTCTAACATTACAAGTTCTTAAACTGGGTAATCCATTTGCAATAAGTTTCTCACAAAATTCTAAGTGATAATTTGCACATGAAACAATAGCTTTTTTTGTTTCCTCATCGTTAAGTTTTGTTTTAGTGTTACTAGTATTTGCAAATATGAATACACAAAGAGATAAAATTATAAAAAAATATCGCATATATTCCCCTTGATACAAAGATATTTCAATATATCAAATATTCGTATAAAATTATTTACTATCACTAGCTTGCAAGATTTTTAGAATCTGTTCATTAGCCTTAAAACTTGCCTGAAATTCAACTCTACGAGATAATTCATCTGTTGCAAGCGGCTTTGCAAAGCTTACTCCATTTGCACGCAAAAGCTTTATGAGCCATTCTTGTTTATCTGTTATGCTAGGCAAAGAAAAGCAATATTTAAGCACTTGAAACGCTCTTTCTTGACTAAGCTCTGCATTACCAAGATATCGTCTCTCTAAAGACTGAGAACCCTCCCAATCTTTAGAGGTATGCCCCTCTATTCGTATATCTTCTATAAAATCCCTATATTTATCTCCATACAATATCTTCACATACCTAGGAAAAAAATCACTTAATATCCCTTGAAAATGTTCTTTTACCTTTTTTTGCCCTACATCAAACAAAATATCTTGTTTTTGGAATCTAATAGTTGTATCTTTATCGATGAAAGCATCCCATTTTTTCAAATCTTTACCAAATTCTTTCATTAAATCCTTATATAACTCACTTTGTAGATTTGAATAATCCTTTGCTAGATCACGCATTTTATCATGTTGCATTTCAAGTCTTTTCTTATCATTTTCAATAGTTACCATAAATGCAACTGCAATCATCATAAAAATCATCATTATACCAGACATCATATCTGATATAGTAATCCAATGACTTGACTTATCTTCCATTTAATTCCTTATTATTACGATACACCCATAATCTCTTTTACTTTTTTCAAAAACCATTCATAGTTATTTGCAAAACTTTGTGTCATTTTCTCCATTTTGGAATCTAAAACATCGAGATTTGCTCCAAGATTTTCATGCAACATCGCACCTTGCTTAACAAGCTCTTGTGTATTTGCTTTAAAGTGATTAACCACATCATTCAATGTTTCTTTTTGAGATATGAATAGATTATTGCTTGATTTTGAAAGCTCATCTACATTCGTTTTAATTGAGGTTATTGCAATATTCATTTTCTCTGTTGCTTCAGATTGACTTTTTATGTTTGCCTGCATACTCGCCTGCATAAGTTTGATATATTGAATACATAGGTTTTTGAAGTTTGTATTTAAGCCCTCAAAACTAGTTTTTGAGCTATTTTCAAATGTATTAATAGTGTCACCAAAGCTACTAATTTTTGCCTCAAAACTCTGCAATAAATTCTCATTTTTATTCATTATTAAATTAAACTTTTCATTGACATTATTTGCTAACGCATCTAAATTTTTCTCTAAATTAGCATGGAATCTGTCATTTATATCCTGTGTATTTTGTATAATATCTTTATTTAGGCTTTGATTTTTATCTTGCATTACTTTTATATTTTCTAATATATTATTGCAATTTTTGTTTATGTCGCTACTTGTTGAGCTTAAATTTTCAGCAAATGATTTAACGCTTGTATTTAAATCCGCATAAAATTCAGCGCTTTTTTCCTTTAATTCATCCATGATTACATGTTGTTTTGATATTGCATCATCAAGCTTTTCATCATATATTTTTTGACTTTCTTTATGTGCTTTTGATATTGTTTCCATTAGAGTTTCCATATTATCTTTTAATGAATCACCCGTTAAAGTTAAACTTTTAGATACCAAATTAGCATTTCCTGAAATCTTACCCAACATAGAATCAGCATTCATAGATAATTTCTCATATGTAGAATGCAAGAAATCATCTAGTTTTTTATGCGATTGTATCAATGTATTTGAAAGATTTACTGCTTGTGAATCTAAACTTTTTACTATCAAATTATTATCTTTCTCAAGCATTTCTGAAAGATTCATATAATTATGCTCTAACATTTTGTTAAACTTTGATAGCATTTGTTGTAAATTCGTATCAAGGCATGTTGTTTGCGTCTGTAGGAATTGGTGCAAAACTTCACCTTTTTGTGTTAAATCTTGTTGTAATTGCTCAGTTTGAGTATCTAGTGAAGTTTTCAAATTTTCATTTTGTTCCACTAAGCTTTCTTTCAGCGTATTTGTTTGAGACTGCAAAAATTCATGTATTTCTTGGCTTTGCCTATCAAAAGTCGTATTTAATCGTTTATATTGCCCTTTTAATAGTTCTGTAAAATCTCCGGATGCTTGAATAAAATATTGACTTGAGTTTTTCAATATTTCCGACACAGAATTGGTTGTTTTTGTGTGCTGTGTCTGCAAACCTTCTTGCATTGTATTGAGCGTATTTTGTGTTGTTTCATTTAACAATTTTACTTCTTTTTGTAAGTTCTCGTTTATAAACTTAATATCTGATTCTATATTTTCTTTATATGTCGCCTGTATATTGTTTAAATTATCTATAGTATCCTTTGTTGCTTGTATAATCGTGTTCTCAATTCTATTTAGTGAATCATCGTGTAATATCTTCAATGTTTCTATATTATCATTTTGTGATTTCTCAATAAAACTCCTTGTATTGTTGGTGCTTTCCTCTAATTGTTTAAAACTAGTTTCTTGCATATGTTGCATATGTTGCATATGCTCTTTAATGATTCCTTGTGTAGTTTCAACACTAGAATCTAAACATGTTTGATTTGATTCTAAAAATTCCTGTGTTTTATCTCGTAAAAACTCATTTGTTAATTTTGATGTATTTACTATGATGTCTTGTATATTTGCATATTCACCTGCAACTTTATCTTGAAACTCTTTATGTAATGTCTTTATACTATTTGCAATATTGTCATGACTTTCTTTTAGATTGTCTTGTAATATTGTGTCTCTTTGCTTAAATTCATCTGATAGTATCTGTATGGAATCTTTTGCAAAATCTTTGAGATTTTTTGCATTATCTTCTAAAGTTTCTTTCATTACTTCAGTCGTATTTGATATTTTAGTATCAAGCAACATGAACTTTTCCTCATAAAGCAAGCGGGTTTTCTCCTGCATATCTTGTGCGTGTTGGATACTCTTTTGACTTGCTACATCAAGTTTTTCTAGCATAGAATCAGCATTTGTTTTAAAGTTTTCATTTAAACTAATCATAGCATTTGATTTCATTTGCATATCATCATTAACCACTTTTGCTAACTCATTTGAAGTTTGGCTAGCCTCTTTGAAAGATTCTAAAATCTCGAGATTTGCATTATGCAATGAAACCTTAAATTCACCATAGGTATCCTTAATATTTTCTAATATAGAGTTATTCTGATTTTTTAATAAGTCATGTGTATTATTAATTTGCTCGCAACTTTTCTCAAATACACATAATAGCTGTTTTTCATAATCCTCCATGTGTTCGTGCAAATTGTCTTTTGATTGTTGTAATGATTGTATAAAATCTTTTGAAGTTTGTAGAGCCTCAATGCTAGATTCTTTAAGACTTGCTATTGCATGTAGCTTATCCTCAAAACTAGATTCTAAAGTTTTCAGCATATCAAGTGCTTTTATTAACTTATCTTGTATAGCGATATTTTGTTGATTATATTGTTGTATTTGCTCTAGGTTTTCCTTACTTGCATTTATTGATTGTGTTGCTTGCTGCATCGTATCCTGTGCTTCTTGTAAGGTTTTTTGCATTTCTTTTAAAGAATGTGTATTGTCTTCAATTTGAGTTTTATAATTTTCTTGCCAATCTAGCATATTTCTTGTTGCTTCATTAAGTTGTTTAAAGTTTTCGCCAAATTGTTCTTTTAAGTTATTATTAAAATCACTGATAACAATCTCTAATGCCTTTATTAGTTCTTTACTAGCTCCACTAGCTAATGTTTCAAACGCTTTATTTAAAGAAATATCCATTGCTTTTAATATATCTTTTAAATCTCTTTCAAAATCTTCTTTTTTTGCCATCTCACTTTTAATATCCCTTAGCAATAAAGTTACATTAGACAATTCCCTCAAATGCAATAATTCGTCTAGTTTTCTTGCCTGCACAGCAATAAAGTCTATCTCATTGTCTTCAGCTACTTTTGATTTACCTTTTTGATAAATACTTAATCCAATTGCTAAGCCCATACCAACTATGGATGTATAAAAGGCTGTTTTTAATCCATCTAAGAGCGTAGGAACAGAATCTAAAATATTATTTGTATCAAACCCCAACAATCCAACAAAGATCCCAGCAAATGTACCTAAAATACCAATACTCATTATAAGGGATTTAAAATCCTTGTGTTCTTTAGTCCCAAAACTTTTTAAATCCCACGCCACTAAAGCCAACATCAATAAAGTAAAAAGTATATTAATAATCATGCAACCTCTTTTGTTATTTATAAAGTAATAATTTGCCCGTTTTCACTTGGCTTAGAACTGATTGTCTTTATATTCACACAATTTATTTTTGCAATACCTCTAGCAAAAAATATACATGAGAACAACAACATAAACAATACCGCAATCATTGATAAGGAAAAAGAAATAAATATATTAGCATTATAAGTTTGATATATTTGATAATTTGATATGCCAGCATTACTCACATTTATAATTTTTTCTACCATATTATCACCTTTAGCTAAAGCACAAAAAATAAAGAGTATTATAGCTACTGACATGATTGATACAATGTATAATCTAAACGCTATCGAAAAATGAGATAAAAATGTAATATTGTCCATTTCAGCAGATATTCTATAAAATACATATGTCTGTAGTATGAAAAACACTATCGTGATAATAACGGAAAGCAACACATCATGCCTATATATCGGATCTAGATAAAAATATGTTGCCTGAAGTATTACACATATAAAACAATATCTGAAAACAACCGATCTTGTTAATTTGCTAAATTTATAAATACCAAATATAAATGACACGAGCGATAAAATCATCAGTATTCTTATAAAATCTGATAATGAGCTTAGAAACAAGGATAATACGCAAAAACCCATGTATAAGATTATGGAGTATAGCATAATTGTCTTAGATCGTTTCAATTCTGCACTCGCACTTACACTCATTGTTTCCATCATTGCCTATTACCTACCATGCTATAATTTCAATATAAAACTAGCCATATCCGTGATTATAGCAAATTTTTAATTGTTTTAATTAATGATAAATGTTTCGTGCATAATATTTGTAGGCTATATGGTTTTATATGTTGTATGCATATGATTATTTATTATCTTAACAACTATTAAGGTAGAATCAAGCTTTTATTACTAGTATGAAAGGAAATTTAATGGAAGTTAAACTCGCTAAGGAAAACTTTAGAGCCGATACAGAGTCTGCCAACATAACTTTTGATGAAATGTATCAAGCTGTTAAAAATAACAAACAAAGGGGTATTGTTTTTTATCTTGATAGGGATAATTCAGAAAAAGTCATAAAAAAGATGGAGAATTTTTTTAATGATAAGCAACATAGTGTGTTTGTAAGAGAGTTAAAATATAGCATGGACACAAAGGATTATGTATATGAAGTACATATATTGTGAGGAATTAAATATTGTTTATCTAATTGCTACAGGTGTAAGTCTAAGTTTTATTAAATAAAAGAGATATTTTAGTAAATTTTGCTATTTTATTTTGTCTAAGCTTACATAACTTGCATATATGGCTTACATAACTCGTTTTAATTGGGGGTGCATTTGAAGTATCTAATCTGCATATGTTTTTATATTTCATGTATATTTGTGTTATTGTATGCAGATGATATTTTGGATGCTGATTCTGTAAAAAACAATGAGCAATCAAATCCATATAACATCGACTATAACAACTTAGATTCCAAGTATTATCCTTTCATAGTATCTAGTGGCAAGTTTTATGATAAAGATATTATAGACATCATAGAAAGATTTGATGAGGCAGAAAAAAAGAATGCATTCTTTGTGGGTATAATGTATGGAATCAACATTAACATGTTTATCCCATCGCTTAACATCGGTGATAATACTAATTTAAATGGAATGCAATATGTCGTTAATCCTAGTTTATTTGGTTTTCATGCTGGGTATCAAAAATATACAAGCAAGGTTTTACCCATCAATAGTTTTGGTTATCAAGTGTATATTGATTCTAGTGTTAGTTTTGGAAAAAATGGTTTGTTTTTCACGAGTATTAATGCCGATGTATTATGGGATTTTTTTGATAACAAAAGTGTAGTAGCTAGTCTAAATATGGGAATTGGGATTGGTGCTACCAAAATAACTGGACTTAAGATGGAGGTAGATAACTATGAAGTAGCATATAGAATTAATCTTGGCATAAGCACAAGAATTATTAAATATAGTCATAGAATAGGATTGTATCTTGGGAATTTACAGGGCTTACAAAGAGGGCTTATGAGTACAACAATAACCTTTGGATATGACTATGTATTTTAAAACTCTTTTTTGTATTTGTTTTCTATATTCATATATGTACGCATCTAATGACGCCAACAATCATAAGGATAGCAACAAAGACAATAATATAAAATTTTCAATACAGAATATGGAAAGCATACATGAATCCATGCAAGAAGTGTATGAAAGAGAAGCAAAAAATACAATAAAACCAACACAAGATTCTATAGAAAACTTGCAAATTGGGGTTAGTAATGTAACAAGCATAAAAGATAAAAAAATAGTTAAGCAAAGAATAAAAAACAACGAGTATAAAACACAACTTTTTGCAGGCGTACAAATTGGTAGTACATTTACAGCAGTATCCAATAGCGTTAATGTATTGCCAACTATAAACTTAAAAATTGGTTTTCAAAATTTTTTGGGTATTGCGAAAAAACAAGTTGGCTTAAAAATATATTTTGATTCATTTATTGCAAGTAATGTTTTGTCATCTTTAAAAAATAATCCATTTACTGATTTTATAGATAGCTCCTTTAATGCAGTAAATCTAAACGCAGAAGTAATGTATGAATTTCCCATTTCTAAATATTTCCGTTTTGGTTTTAGTGGTGGCTATGGTATTGGCTATATGACTTATGAAGACAAATATTGGGATAAATTGAATGGATTTGCATCTAATATTTCATTATCAACATATTTTTCATTTAAAGAAGTTCATAAATTTGAACTTGTTTTAAAAAGTTTTTTCTATCATTATGGTAGTTATGTTACGCGTAAATTAGACAATGTGGTGCAGAATCCACATAGTATATATTCGGCTGATTTCACACAGCCAATAAACTTAAGTATAGGATGGATATATGTTTTTTAATGCTAATTCATTTTATACGCCTATACATAAAACGATTTTTTGTTGCAAAAGAAATTGCATACTGATATTTACGCTATTTTTTATACATAACTTTAATATTTTGCAAGCAGTAAATAATAAAGATAAATTCTTGTTTGAAGATACAACAAGCGTATTGAATCCATCTTTACCATTACCAAAGATATTTTTGCAAGATATGATAGAACAAATTGACAAAACTGAATACGATAAGCAAGATTCTAGTATTTACAATAAATTACAAATGATACAACCAAGCATAAAGACATACAATAATTACTCAACTATTAATAATCAAGAGGACAAAATGATAAAAAACAAAATACACGAGTTAGAGAAAGAAAGCTATATGCTTAGATCTCAACTGATAGAAATTGATAAGAATAAAAAACAATGGCTTATTAATAAAGATCGTAGTGGTTATTATATTGGCATTGGATTATTATTTGATTTTAGGCATTTAGACAACAAATCATTTGGTATAAATGTTAATGGCATTAACAGGGCAAGTATTTTTAAACTTGGTTATTTGAGATATTTTAACAATAATGCTGGTTTAAAAGCAGAAATATTTGGGACTTATGGGAATCTATACAAGTTAGGTTTAATGCAATATTATGGTATTAGATTTTCTGTTATCAAAGATAAATCATTATTGACACCAAATAATAATTTTGGTATATTTGGGGGATTTGGATTCGGAGGATATGTAATATCCAATACATTTTCACCCAATGTAAATGTACATTTAGGCATAAGCTATAGTTTTACAAAGCATCATAGAGTAGAGTTAGAAAGGATTTTCATCCCTTCATTTATATATTATATTGACAATGTTAAACAAGTAGGCTATGGAACTAATTATGTGGTGAGTTATTCATGGGTTTTTTAAATAAGTCTATAATTTTATTGTTCCTTTTATTATTTGTTAGGTTATATGCTGAACAAAGTGAAATAGTTACTAAAAAAAGTATAAATGTTAAAAAAAGCGATAAGAGTAAATATAAGGTGAATCCATTCACAAATATAAACCTATTTAGTAAATCAAAAAATAAAAAAGAAGAGGCAGACGAAAAGCAACAGCACATCAAGAATCAAGAAGAGCATACTCAAGAATCAAAACGACCAAAAATAAAAAACACAATAAGTAAAGATTATAAATCACAATTAAAATATTTAAATTCTCTGCGTTATGAGGTTTTTAGCCTCAAACAACAACTAGGCAATAAAGAACAAATCCATATTCCATATGGTAGCTATATAGATAAAGATGAAAGTGCAATAAGATTTAATGCCATAACACAAGGTTATAATGATGCTCTTAAAAAAAGTGGTTTATTTGTTGGAGTTAATATAGGTATGCTTGATATATACACGAGTGGATATATTAATGATGAATTGGTAGTAACTAGAGTTACACCTATTGTGTATGGCGGAAGTGGTGGGTATCAGAAATTTTTCAATCACTATGTTGGAACTAGATTGTATGGCGGGCTTTTTACATCTCTTTTTACTGATATATCAAAATACAATATAAGCAATGGAAGCACAACATTAATACCAAACCCATATGGTGGTAATGGTAATTTAGAAAATCTATATGTGCTGGCTTTTATGAGTGCTGATCTATTATTTGAGTTTCCACTTGATCTAAAGTTCCAACACTATATTGGTGGATTTATGGGATTAAATATAGGTATGATGTATTATAGATCATATGCTAAATTACCACAAAATAATAGTTATTATCCAGTAAAGTATATATGGGATTATAACCTACAAGTCGATTATTCTTTTAATCTTGGGATTAACCTAACGCTTTATAACATACATAGATTAGAGCTTGGGCTTGGGATACCATTTTCATATCTTACATTACCGGGATTTGCAGAAAGCGCAAATCCTTTAGAAAAGATTCCATCGCAATTTTGGCGAAGTGCAGTTTTTTTAATTAACTATAAAGTTATATTAAAATTATGATTCTAATACGCCAACAATCTAAGTCGCATATGTAAAATATAATTATTTTTTAATACTTTATATTTTTTCATTATAATGTGTGGCATTTTATAAAAAAGGAAAATAATGCGTATTACACAAATTTTGTTTAATTTTATTAGAAGCGAATCTTTTGGTGGAATTTTTCTAGGAATTAGCACAATTTTAGCTTTACTTGTTGCTAACTCTCCATTATTTCACTATTATCATTCATTTTTTGAAATGCCATTTGGATTTCAAATAAATGATCATTTTATAGGTATGTCTATACATTTTTGGATAAATGATGTTTTAATGTCGTTTTTCTTTTTACTTGTTGGCTTAGAAATAAAAAGAGAAATGTTGTTTGGAGAATTAAATTCTTTTTCTAAGGCAGCATTTCCAGCTATTGCTGCTGTTGGCGGTATGGTCATACCCGGAATTATATATTATGGACTTAACATAGGAACAGAATCAAGCCATGGCTTTGGTATTCCTATGGCTACTGATATTGCATTTGCACTTGGTGTTATGCTTATACTAGGCAAAAGAATACCTATATCATTAAAAGTATTTTTAGTAACTTTAGCTGTTGTTGATGATTTGGGAGCTATTGTTGTTATAGCATTGTTCTATGGTGGTGATATACATTTAACATGGCTTATAGCATCACTAATTGTCGTCCTTATATTAATTATTTGCAATATGAGAGGTATAAAGCTTTTAAGTGTATATTTAGCTTTAGGTGTCATATTATGGTTTTTTGTTCATTCAAGTGGTATTCATGCAACAATTTCAGCCGTTGTGCTTGCCTTTTGTATTCCTGTAAAGGCAAAAAAAGGATTTCAAGAATTTAATGAGCATATAGGAGTTTTAGTTAATAAATACCAAAATGAAGAAATAGATAAAGGGAGTATTTTATTAGATCATAATAAATTAGAATTTGTACAAGAAATACAAGATAGTGCAAAAAATACACAAAACCCGCTTTTGCGTTTAGAGCATTTCTTACAACCATGGAGTGCATATTTTATAATGCCATTATTTGCATTCGCAAACGCCGGTGTTAATATACAATCAGACTTAAACTTTAATATAGATCATATATTTTTGGGAGTGTTTTTAGGTTTAGTGGTAGGAAAACCCATAGGAGTATTTTTGGCTTCATTTTTATGTGAAAAACTAGGTATAGCAAAGCGTCCTGATGGAATATCATGGATGTATATATTGGGTGCTGGAATGCTTGCAGGTATAGGCTTTACAATGTCTCTTTTTGTGTCTGGATTGGCATTTACACATGAAGAAGCAAAAGAATTATCAAAAATTGCAATTTTACTTGCATCATTGACATCATGCATTGTTGGTGTTATTTTTCTACTTTTATGTGGAAAAGCAAAGAATTAACACTTTTATGATACAATCACAACTTTTATTTTTAAGTTATGGAGAGTATTTATGCAAGAGATTATAAGTTTTTTACCCTTAGCCGTTCTTATTTTGGTGTTTTATTTTCTTGTTTTTCGTCCTCAGCAACAGCAAAGAAAAAAACATGCAGAAATGGTATCATCTTTAAAAAGAGGTGATAAGATAGTTACAAATGGTGGCTTTATGTGTGAAGTGATAAAACAAGAGGATAAATTTATAAATGTATCTCTTGGTGATATTCAAGTAAAGTTAGCAAAAGAATTCGTTGCATACAAAGTTGATGATATGGAACAAGAGGAATCTAAAGATGACTCAAAAGAAGAGAGTAAGAAAAAGTAATTGTTTTAGGATAAAGTAAAATAATGGCAAAAAATAATATGAGCATAAAAAAGCCATTTAATTATAGGCTTTTAATTTTTGTTTTTGCGTGTTTTTTTGGAATATTTTTTAGTATTCCTTCCTTTTTTCAAGATTCTGAAAAATATCCATTTTTTAAGGACAAATCAAAAATTACATTAGGACTTGACTTGCAAGGTGGGCTAAGTCTGCTTTTGGATGTAGATACAGATGTAGCTATTGAGAATAAGTACTCCAACATTCTTAGTGAAATAAAATATCAAAGCGATAAAAAAAACATCTTTATAAACAAGTTAAAATTGCACGATGGAGAGATCAGTTTTGTTCTCTTTGATTCCAATAAAATAGAAGAAATTAATAAAATTATTTCAAATATAGAAGGTGCTAAAAGTATAAAAAATGGCAATACTTTTATAGTAACACTCGATGAACAAGCGATTAAAAATGTACAAAAAGAAGCACTAGATCAAGTAGTATTCACAATAAGGAATCGTTTGAGTGGTTTTGGATTAACAGAACCAAATGTTTTAAAAGAAGGTGTAAATCAGATTCGTGTAGAAATGCCCGGCATAAAGAACATAGAGGAACAAAATAGACTAATAGAATTAATATCTAAAAATGCAAAACTTGAGTTTATGGCAGTAGATGAGGCACTTGCTAGTAGGATGGCAAATGGAGAGGCTATAACAGAATATGAGGCAGAGAAATATGATTCTGTATTATTACCATATGCAAATTCGATCAATGACAATATTAAACTACCATTAAAAGCAATACCTATACTTGATGGTAGCTCGATAGTAGATGCGAGTTCCACGCTAGATGATCAAAAAAATTATGCAGTTAGTTTCAAATTAGATTCTAATGGGGCAGAAGTATTTGGAGATTTTACCGGCAAAAATGTTAATAAGAGACTAGCTATTGTCCTTGATAAAAGGATTGTTTCCGCACCAAGTATAAATACTAGAATAGGTGGTGGTAGCGGTATCATTACGGGTAATTTTAAGCAAGAAAGTGCCAAAGATTTATCAATAACTCTGAAATCTGGAGCATTACTAGCACCTGTTAATGTTATTGAAAAAAGAAGTGTTGGTCCAAGTTTGGGAGCAGATTCTATCAAGGCTTCTATAATAGCTTTAGTTTCTGGTTTTATTTTAGTTGTAGCATTTATGATTTTTTACTACTCTATGGCTGGGGTATTTGCATCAATTGCATTGATTATTAACTTATTTTTGATTATTGCTATCATGGCTTTATTTGATGCTACACTCACATTACCGGGCATGGCTGGAATTGTATTAACTGTTGGTGTAGCAGTTGATGCAAACATTATCATAAATGAAAGGGTAAGGGAAGCACTGCATTCTGGCATGGGAGTAATAAAATCATTAAAAATAGGCTATGAAAATGCGTCAAGAGCGATTTTTGATGCCAACATTACTTCGCTAATTGCGTCGTGTTTGCTTTATATATATGGTACAGGCGTTATAAAAGGATTTGCAATTACAACGGGCATTGGCATATTAGCATCCATTGTAACCGCCATTATAGGGACTCATGGCATTTATTTATGGTTGGGAGATAGAATTGAAAAAAGCAAAAATACATATTTTTGGTTTGGAATTAAAATAAAAGAAAACAAGCAAATCAATAAGACCAAGCGTATAAGGTGAATAAATGGAAATTTTTAAACAGAATAAAATATTTAATTTTGTGCATTGGAGTAAATATGGTTTAATAGTTTCTACCTTGCTAACTATTATATCTTTGTATCTTTTTTTTGGTGTTGGATTTAACTTGGGGATAGATTTTGCTGGAGGCAGTACAGCACAAATACAATACAATAAAAAAGAAGTACCAATATCAGAAATAAGAAAATTATTAGCAGTTGATGAAAGATTTAAAAATTCACAAGTTAGCAGGTTTGGTGCTGATAATGAAATTGTTATAAAAATTCCATTTAGAAATGATTTAAAATCTAATGAGATAGACGCAACTTTACATCAACTTTTATTATCTAGTGGTGATTTTACCATAAGGAAGCTTGATGTTGTGGGTCCAAAGGTTGGTGATGAACTGCGTAAAAGTGCAATAATATCTCTTGTGTTAGCAATAATAGCCATGATGGCTTATGTTAGCTTTAGGTATGAATGGAGATTTGCACTAGCTTCAATAATAGCCTTACTACATGACGTAATAATAACTTCAGCTAGCGTTATTATATTTCATATTGATTTGAATCTAGAGGTAATAGCGGCTCTTTTAACATTGCTTGGCTACTCTATAAATGACACAATAATCATATTTGACAGAATAAGAGAAAAAATGCTTGAAGGAAAGAAAATGAATATTGGAGAAGTGTTAAATGAGGCTATATCAAGCACACTCCCTCGCACAATTCTAACTTCTCTAACTATGTTTTTTGTTGTTCTAACACTTTATTTGTTTGGTGGGCAAATCATTATAGGTTTCTCATTACCGCTACTTATTGGTGTAATCTTTGGAACATATAGCTCTATGTTTGTAGCACCAAAAGTAGCAATTATATTAGGATTTTCAATTGAAAAATATTACGCAAAAGAAGTAGAAAAAACAAAAAAACAAGAGGAAAAAAAGCGTATGAGACAGCTATATGAAAGTGGTAGAGTTTAAACCGCATGATATACAAATATATAAATATGTTTTATATGCACATACATAAACCACAACCATTATCCCACGATCTAACTATCTACTAAAGCAATTCCCCCCCAAAGGCTTATAATGCTATTTAGCTCATATACTTTTATATTTATGTTTTTACCATTTGTGTTAATAGTATTTATATTACTTCAAAAAGCATCTTTTAAAAACCACTTAATAATAGCAAAGGTATTTCTTATATTAAGTAGTCTATTTTTCTATGCTTATTGGAAACTTGAATATTTACCTATATTGCTAAGCTCTATTATAGCTAATTATATCATCGCAAAGCAGATACTAAAAACATATTATAATACAACATACAATAATATCTTATTGAATAACAATACACTAGATTCCATAAATCTTAATAACACTACAAACAACCATAACTTCAATCAACAAAAACATAATGAAAATCATTTAAATACTCTAACACATAATAATTTAAACACTACAAACAATTCAATAGATTTTAGTAACCAAGATAATTCAAAATTAAGCAATACCTTAAACACAACAAACAAACATACAATCAAAGCTACATTTAACAAACCAAAAACATTTCTAATAATTGGCATAATTTTTAATATAGCATTACTAGGATTCTTTAAATACACAGATTTTTTATTAGAAAACTTTAATTTGTTCTCACAAATATTTAACTTAGATTTTAATATCCCATTACCACATATTTTACTACCACTTGCATTATCATTTGTAACATTCCAACAAATTGCATTTTTGATAGATTGCTATAAAGAAGTAAATAGAAACAATATTAAGGATGCAAATAATATAAACAAACAAGATAATAATGCAGATATTAAAAGCAATAATATACATAAAAACAATACAAACATTATACATATAAATAAAAAAGACTTTAGTATAACAAATGAATATAATATAAATCAGCATAGATTAAATATAAAAGATAACATAACAAATAACAATCAATCAAACAATACTTTAATAAATAGACAACACAATATCACAC
Organism: Helicobacter sp.; assembly: GCA_029264775.1. GTDB lineage: Bacteria > Campylobacterota > Campylobacteria > Campylobacterales > Helicobacteraceae > Helicobacter_A. The sequence continues at coordinate 21,157 of JARHYT010000033.1, forward strand.
ATATTAACTTCTTAGATTATTGTTTATTTATTAGTTTCTTCCCACAACTAATAGCAGGACCAATAGTCCATCATAAAGAAATGATGCCACAATTCTCTAAAATGCTTGATAATGTAGATAATATAGGCAATACTCACAATATAAACAATAATATAAATAATAGCAACTTAATAAAGAATACCACAGATAATATATGTAATACAAATACACTAAATAATAGCAATAAAGCAATAAACAATATAGATTCTATAAATAATCTTAACACTACAAATAATATAGAAAATAACAATGCAATAAACAAAATATCAAATAAAAAGCAGATAAATTGGGAATATCTTGCAAAGGGACTTTTTATATTTTCTATTGGATTATTTAAAAAGAGTGTTATTGCAGATAGCTTTGCTAAATGGGCTAATGCAGGATTTAAGATAGTAGAAGATGGAGAACATTTAAATATATTTGAATCATGGGTAACTTCTCTCTCTTATACATTTCAATTATATTTTGATTTTAGCGGGTATTGTGATATGGCAATAGGTTTGGGATTATTATTTGGCATAATATTACCAATAAATTTTAATTCACCATATAAAGCATTAAATATAGCAGATTTTTGGAGAAGATGGCATATTACGCTAGGTAGATTCTTAAAAGAATATTTATATATTCCTTTGGGTGGCAATAAAAATACAAAATACAAACAAAATAAATATTACACATTTATAAATAAGATTCTAACATTAAGAAATCTTTTTATCGTTGCATTCTTAAGTGGTATATGGCATGGTGCTGGATTTGGATTTATAATATGGGGCATACTTCATGGTATTGCTATGGTAATACATAGAATCTATAATTGGATTATAGATAATTTAAAAGCAAAAGATAGAATCAATGCTTATAATATCAATATAACCAACAATATAGTATATACCAACATAGATAATAACGCTATAAATAATATAGACTTCAATAATGTTGATACAAACAATATAAATATAAATCACACAATGACAAATAACATAAATGATAATATAAACATAAACAACATAAGCAATATAAATACAGAATCTATACATAATACACAATACAATAATAAAGGTAATATAAATAATGATAGCATAGTGAATAATAACAATAAAGCAATAAGCAATAATATATATACAAATAACAACATAAATACACATGCTAATAATACAAAGATAGGTAATATTGATGATGCAAATGTAAATATAAATACAAACAATACTAAAAATACACATACAAAGATAGATACCAACAATATTAAATATAGTAATGTATTCTTAAGATTTATAAATACTAAAACATATAAAATATTATGTTGGATTCTCACATTTAATTTTATAAATATATCTTGGGTATT
>JARHYT010000036.1 GCA_029264775.1 Helicobacter sp.
GGTATATATAGACTGATACATGCTTTATAATGCAAAATATGTTCCAACAATGTGTTATAAAGGTTTATATGTGAATTTTATATATTTTATATATCTTATTGGCATGATAATAAGGTAAATCAGTTTGATAGGTTTGTGTAAATAATATAATTTATTATTTAATTAATGTGTTTAGTAGTATAAGTGCATTAGGGTGGTTGTGTTTAAAATATAACCTATAAAAACAATTTACATTATTTTTATGAGTTTATTTTATATTGGAATAAATTTGTATATTTCCATTAATTTACATATTGTTCTATATCTTGTCCGCTATAAAATATATAGTTAGCTTTTTGGATTTCGTAATTATTTAAGGCTTGTATAAAAGTAGATTCTGCATCATACTTTGTGCTCAATGCTTGTAAATATTCTGTAAATGTTACCAAGTTTGCGTCATATCTTTTTTTCATATTTTCATAAGATAAATTTGCTGATATTAAGCTAGCTTTTGCACTATTTATCTGATTTCTTGCTAATTCTATTGCTTTTCTATATAGTTCCTCATCCTTTTTTTGCTCACTTTTTTTGTAAGCTAGGTTTTTTTCTATGGCTAATTGCGATAATCTGAAAGATTGCTTTTGCATGCTTTGTCCAATTTTTGCAAATAAGCCGTAACTAACAGCTATATTGAAAGTATTTTGATGATCCGCAAATTGTGCTAACATTGCGGGTGGCATGTTACCACTTGCTATTAGGTTTTTTGCAAATTCTGGAATCTGTATGTTATATGTATAAGCATCTTGTATATTTAGTATAGGAAAATAGTGTAATTGTTTATTTAAATATTTTTGAGATATTACTTGATATTCAAGTGATTTAATATCGCTTCTATTTTCAAGTTTATAACTAGGATCCTTCATTTCAACTCTTTTTATAGAATCTACCTTGCTATTGGTTAAATACTCAAGCATTAATTTGCTATTCTCTAATGCTAATTTTGCATCATCTATTTGATATTGTGTCAAAGAATAAGAGGATTTTAGAGATTCCAAATCAGCAATAGTCTTTAATCCTTGATTGTAAAGTTTTTGCACTCTATCAACATCAGATTTGATTTGTTCTAGTTTATGTTGTAATGTTATAAGTTTAGATTCATTGTTAAAGTATGTATAATATTGTTGGATAACTTGTAAATATATGTTTTGTTTAATATATTTACTATCATATGAAGTTTTTGTAGCAATTGCTCCTTTCTGCCTTATTGCTCCATAGTCTGCATAATCAACTTTAAGATTAAATGATAATTGTGCAGTTTGGGCATTATAATCTGTTGGCACACTTGTATTAACATGACTAAAATTGTATTTTACATCTAGTGTTGGTATAAGTGCCATGATTTGTACCATATAATCTGTATCAGCCTGTTTTGTTAGTAGATTTTGTGCTTGAATAGAATAATTATTATCTGCATTTTTTAGCAATTCTTTCAATTCTATGCCATTAGAATTATTTCTCTTTAGAATATTTTCTAAATCTATATCCATTGATATGGATTTGTTGCTATTTGATTCCATGTATGTATTGTCTGGTGCAACACTTGCTTGCATGAATAATGTAAAAATACATAAAACAATTAATGGTTTATTGAACATAAACAACCCCTTAACGATACTTTTGATTATTAAAATAATTGGAATCTACATTATAACATTTTAAGTTTTACTAAAGTTATATATTCTCATTGATATATAATATAAAATAATCATTGTTTATTTTTGTTAAAAATAAAATGTTTTTATGCTTAATATTATTATTTTATTTAACATTTATAACATTTGATTTTACAATTTCAATTAATTATATGATGGAAGTGAATATGAAAACAAGTCATGATAATATAGGTGTGAGATTAGGTCAAATATTAAAGATTTTTCTTAGTGGCGAGCATATGAGTACTGCACAATTAGCACAAGAGTTTGGTGTAAATGTGAGAACCATACAAAGGGATTTACATAATAGATTATCATATTTGCCACTAACAAAAGATTCTAATCAATGTTATTATTTACAAGAAGAGGCATTGGGTAAATTAGGTTTTAAAGATATAAGGGAATTTGCAAAAATTAGTGGTATTGGCAATTTATATCCTAGTCTTAGTGATGAATTCATAAGTGATATTTTATTATCAAGATTTCAATCAAATAATTTAGTTAATAAATATGATAGAAAATTACCATTTTTAATAAAAAATCAAGGTTTTAGTGATAGCTCATTGCATTATGAAATCTTTAAAATTCTTAGTGTAGCTATATTAAAAAATAAACATGTTCAATTTATGTATAGAGATAAGGAGAGAAATGCAAAGCCATATCGTATGTTGAATAATAGTGGGATATGGTATCTTTTAGCAGTTGAAAATCATGTGCTTAAGCATTTTTCCTTAAATTTTATCAAAGATATTATTTTGCTTAAGGAATCGTTTAAGCCTAGTGTAGAAATTGAGAAGTTAATACTAAAAGACAATTTTGTATGGACTTCGCAAAATGTCAAGGAAGCGTTGCTTGAAGTAAATATTGACTCAAAAGAATATTTCCTTCGCAAGTCATTTGTGTCTAGTATAAAAATTATTGAAGAAAATGATGATTTTTTTGTAATTTCTTGTAATTTTAGTTATGATGATGAATTGTTAAATGTTGTTAAAATGTTTCTTCCACACATAAAGATTATTTCGCCCATATATTTGAAAGATAAATTACATAAAATGTTGCAAGATTATATAAGGCAAAATAAATAATTAATTCTAGCAGTTTTCATGTATTTATTAGAGGAGGTTATACTAAATTTTATAACATAATATTTTTGATTACTTGGGTAATATTTTGATATAATTTTACAGGCAGTATGTTTGAGTGGTTGTTTCAAGTTTAGGAAAGGGTGTAATGAAAAAGTTGTTTTGTTTTAAAAGTTATTCTTTTGTGTGTATGTTTATCTCCTATATATTTATGTATGGTTGTATGCATCCTTTAAATACTGCTAGCGATAGCAATATGCAAAGGGCTGCTATTGATGAGCGTTTAGAGGGTTTAGAATTGAGTGAATTGCAAGTTGCATGCGATGGTTGTAATTTTTACATGCAAGATGCAATTATCAAGCAAACTGCGTTAAAAAATACAGATCAAATGGGTGGCTCTAGGAGTCAATCTGGCATCCGTGTATATTTATTTGATAATGTTAATATCGATCAGGCATTTTATATGGTTCTAGATTCTAATATTTTCGCACAAAAAATGAATAGAGAATTGAAATTAAGCCTAATGAACGCAATTAAGTTAAAAAAGAAAGATTTTTCTAAAAAAGAAAGTATTGACAATATCGGATTTAAAGAGTTCAGTTCTCTGTCATATGCAAAAAGGTTGAATAATGAATCTTCTTTGCCCCGTGCAATGTTGGATTCTGTTGAGACAATAGAAAGCGATGAAGAATCATCATATAGTAGCAATTCCCTTGAAGGTTTTATTGTTGATAATCAAATAGTGGTTTTACATGTTTATAGTGAAAGCCTGTCTTGGAAAAGGCGTTGATGATTTTATGCTAGTTTTATCTTAGATAGCTTTCTAAACTTGTATTAATTTTATGCCGTATTGTTAATTATTATTTCTAGCTATATTTTGTTTTTATTGGTGCTAATCATCATGTTTTTGTATGTATCATAGCAATGTATGTATTCATTAGAATCATAATATCTATTGGATAATATCATTATGATAGTATGTTGTGAAAAATCATACATTTTTTTCCATATCATTTTATCAATATATAACGCAGTTGCTGGATTATCAATGTTAATCGTTTTGCTATCAACACCATCATCGATTGTAATTTTAAAACTGCCATTTAGTGCTATCATAAAAAATTCAGAATTTATGTTAGCATGCTCACCCCGTTGCACTTCTTTATTCATTTCAAATATATAAAACACCCGCTTAATCTCAAATGGACAATATTTTGCATATTCTATTTGGTTGGTATTATCCCCCCCCCCCCCATAATTATAGGGAGTTGTATTATTTTATAATTTAGCATTAACACTCCTAAAAATATATTCATTTAAATAGTGAAATCTCATACACATAGTTTCATTGAATAAAATTGTAGCAAAAAATATCCATTTTTATAAAGTTTTATATTCTATCTAGCCTTTTATAACATAATATGCTTACAATACAGAGTATTGCGAGTGGTAAAAGCATACTAAATTCTGGTAAAAATACAGCATTGGCATTTAATTTTCCTAGAGAGAAAAATACGCCCCAAACCATTAGTGAGAAAACACTAAAACTAACGCCCAACATCGCAAGATTACCGTATCGTGCAAGTGGTGGAGCATAGTATGCAATGATTATGCAAACCATAACAATAAAAAATGGAACTAATACTAGGTTGTATAATACGCCCCGTGTCCGTTTTGTATCTGCTCCTTCATGCAATAATATCTTGAGAGAATAAAATGCGTCAATAATAGATATTGAAGGTTTATTCTTATAAAATGTATCAAGTACTTTTGGTTTAAAACCTTTTAATGTTGATACCACATCATGTTGTATATTTTTCATTCCTTCTCCACCCAATGTGTATTGATTTGGCAACGAAGAAACTTGAGGTTTGATAAGTTGCCATTCATTATCGTTAAAATAGCCTTCTTCTGCTCTTGTTATATTGATTAATTTTCTACTATTATTCACTTTTGTATGATAAATCTGTATATTTTCAGCCTTTTGCAATAGTGGATATACCTTTTCAAAAAAGACATAATCATCGTTGTATCTTATAAAAAGATTTTTTGAAATATCACTAGAATTATTTCCTGCAATACTTTCTGCTTTTTCTTGTGCATACACAAAATCTGTTGCATTTACACCAATGTATGTAATTATTATTACATTTATAATAAGCAATGGGGGAAATAAAATCTTTTTTCTTGAATACCCAAGTGATAACAGCGCTACATACTGATTGTTTTTTATTAGGGTAATATAAAATACGATTAATCCTAGCGGTAAAGATAGCGGTAAAACATAATTGAAAGCATACATAGAATCAAATATGAGAAACCAAATTATATCATTTGCTGAATTAGATAAAACATCAAAATACTGCAAGCTATCAACGCCGACAAAGAAAAATTCTAATCCAAATAAAATAATAAACATAGGTTTTATGTATCTAATAGCTACAAACCAAAAAAACATGCTACACCCTTTTACTTCATGTATAGTTAAAAATTTATATAAAATTCAATTTTTACTAATACATAAAATTCAAATTAATTAACGCCTATACTTACGAGTTTGAATATTTCTAAATTGTCCAAAAGGGCTTGTCCCTTCCTTAAAATTATTAAAGCTAAATCTAAAAGTAGCTGCGTTTTCAAACATTGCAATGAGTATAACGAATGTTATAAAACTACTGCCACCATAACTAAACAAAGGTAGTGGGATTCCAACCACTGGTGCTAACTCTATTGTCATAGCTATATTAACAGTTGTATATACAAAAAATAGCATTGCAAGGCAACTAGCTATTACCTTTAAGAAATAATCTTGCGAATCTAAAAAGCAAAATGACAATAAATGCAACACTATAAACATGTATAATATTAGCAAAATACATGAACCTATAAACCCAAATCTTTCTGCAAAATGTGCAAATATAAAATCGCTCGTAGCCACAGGTAAGAATTTTAGATTTGCTTGAGTTGCGTCTTCATATGATTTACCAACAATCCCACCACTCCCTATTGCAATAAGGCTTTGTTGTACTTGAGAGCTTGTGTTCCCAGTTACAAGTTTCATGATTCTATCAACCTGATATGGTTTTAAAATAAACTTAAATGCAACAGGTGAGAATAGCAGAACAGCAACAATACAGGTGATCCATATTTTTTTATTTACACCTATTATAAATAGCATCCCATATCCCATTAATAAAACTATTATGGCACTACCCAAGTCTGGTTCAACTAAAATCAAGAAAAATGGAACGAGGATAAAAAAACTAATTTTTATAAATTCCACCCAATTGTATCCATCTTTTGGTGGAGGATTTTTTTGCACATAGTGTGCTAAAAATAGCACTATCGCAATTTTTACTGGTTCGCTTGGTTGCAATGAAAAACCACCTATATTTATCCACCTTTGAGCACCAAGCGTTTTTGTTCCTATAAATTCAACAGCAAGCAATAGAATAATACATGTTACATAAAATATAGTTACACCCTTATATAAGTATCTAAGTGGCACAAAAAATATGAAAAAAAATACAAAAATACCTAAAAATGCGTAGCTAGCCTGTCTTATCAAAAGTGTTTGAGAGGTTTCATTCAATAGATATAAACTCATGAGAATGATTGGCAAAATAAGCAATATTAATACATAATCAAAATGAGTTGTGATTCTAGAACCAAAAAGCACTATAGTTTCTCCGATCTTTTGTCTAGTATTATAGTGAAAAATCTTGTTTTTTTATGCACTCATTTGAAATATATGCTAAAATGATGAATTTATTTTCATTAAATAAAGGCAAATAATATGGCAGTGAAAGCAAAGACATCTGCAGAAACTAATAAAAAAACTACAAAAAGTATTAATAATATTAAAAACTTGATTATTGTTGAATCACCGGCGAAAGCAAAGACAATTAAAAATTTTTTAGGTAAGGATTATGAAGTAATTGCTTCAAAAGGGCATATTAGGGATTTGCCAAAAAACAGATTTGGAATTACTATTAAAGATGGTCATTTTAGCCCAACATATGATATATCAAAAGATCATGCACAATTAGTGAAAGATATGGCGAATTTGCATAAAAATGCTAAAACGACATACATAGCCACGGACGAAGATAGGGAGGGAGAGGCTATTGGATTCCATATAGTAGAAGCTTTAAAAGGAAATATTGCAAATTTTCCTAGAATCGTGTTTCACGAGATAACAAAAACAGCCATAATTCATTCATTAGAAAACCCCCGCATTATAGACATGAATAAAGTTAATGCACAACAGGCAAGAAGATTGCTTGATAGAATTGTAGGCTTTAAACTTAGTGGTTTAATATCTCAAAAGATTAGCAGGGGCTTAAGTGCTGGTAGAGTGCAATCAAGTGCCTTAAAGATTCTTGTTGATAGAGAAAAAGAATTTCTAGCATTTAAGCCACAAGATTATTTCTTAATTGAAGGGAAATTCAAAAATGATGTAAAAAAGAGTGATTTTATATTTGATTTAGTTAATTTTCAAGGTAAAAAGATTGAAAAACTTAGCATACAAGATGAAAACGAAGCGAAGCATATATTACAACAGCTAAAACAGGATACATTTAAGGTAGATTCTATTCAACAAAAAGAAAGGATTACTAAAGCCCCACCACCTTTCATGACTTCTACATTACAACAAGCTAGCTCTAATACTCTTGGTTTTTCTCCTACACGCACGATGAGTATTGCACAAAAATTGTATGAGGGCGTCCAAACAAATCAAGGTCTAGCTGGTGTTATAACATACATGAGGACAGATAGTTTAAATGTTGCTAAAGAGGCAGTTGATAATGCTAGGGATTTCATTAGTAAAAACTTTGGTAATGAATACTTACCTATTAAAGCAAAAGTATATGTGGCACAGCAAAAAGGAGCACAAGAAGCACATGAGGCTATACGCCCCACAAGTCTATCTTTTACTCCAGCTATTGCATCTCAATATTTGAACAGCGATGAATTAAAGTTATATACACTCATTTTTAATAGATTTATAGCATCACAAATGAAAGATGCAATTTTTGAGAGCATTAATGTAAGTGTTAAAAGTAAGCAGGCTGAATTTAAGATTGTTGGTAGAAAACTTGTTTTTGATGGGTTTTATAAAATATTAGGAGATGCCGATAAAGATAAGCTTTTACCGGATTTTAAACAAAATCAAGATATTGTTTTTTCTAGTATTGACAGCGTAAAAAAGACAACAGAACCACCACCACATTACTCTGAAGCGGGGCTTATAAAAACATTAGAAAGTTTAGGTATTGGTCGTCCAAGTACATATGCACCCACTATTCGCTTATTGATCGATAGGCAATATGTAGTTTTGGAGAAGAAACAGCTTATAGTGCAAGATATTGCATTTAAAGTTATTGAAATGTTGGAAATTAATTTTAATGAAATAGTTGATAGTGGATTTAGTGCTTCATTAGAAACAAAGCTTGATGATATAGCAGAACATAAGCTTGAATGGGAAAAAGTTTTGTGGGATTTCTACGAACCATTCATGGAGAAAATAAATCAAGGGAAGACACAGATTAAATCATTAAAAACCACAAAGCCAACAGGTGAAAATTGCCCAGAATGCGGAAACGAACTTGTAATAAGGCATGGTAGATATGGTGAATTTGTTGCATGCTCTAATTATCCTCAATGCAAATATGTAAAAAAAGATAAAAGAGAAATACAAATGAGTAGTGAGGTATGCGATAAATGCGGACTTCCAATGCAAGTTAAATTTAGTAAAACTGGTAAATTTTTAGCATGCAGTGGTTATCCAGCATGTAAAAATACACAACCAATTGAAAAACCGAAAAAGATTGATGTCCCATGCCCAAAGTGTGATGGAGAAATGGTTTTGCGAAAATCAAAAAGGGGTGATTTTTACGGTTGTTCTAATTATCCAACATGTAAATTTTTATCAAGTCTAAAGCCAACTAATGAGAAATGCCCAAAATGTGGTGGAATATTATGCGAACATAAAACAAAAGAAAATACAAAAGTATGTATGGAGTGTAAAAATGTTGTTTAGTAGGCAACAATTTATGTTAGAATATCATATTTAGTTTGAGATTGATTCTGTAATATGTGTTATTTATTTAATTTTTTGGTTTAATTTATGTGAGGGATAGGCGATAGTAATGCAAGAAATAAATAAAAAAAATAGCAAAATTACTTCTAAAACAAAATCATCAGCAATAGGTAGAGTAAATAGTATATATGTTGATATTATGTATGCAAAGATACATCGTGCTGTGGTAACAGATGCAAATCTAAATTATGTTGGATCTATTAGCTTAGATAAGAAGTTAATGGAGAAATCCGGTATCATAGAGGGAATGAAAGTAGATATAGTAGATATTAATAATGGAGAGTGTTTCAGTACATATGTGATTGGAGCTAAAAAGAATAGTGGCATAGTGTGTTTAAATGGTGCTGCTGCAAGAAAGGTGCAAAAGGGGGATATTGTAATAGTAATTGCTTATGCTAGCATGAAATTAAAGCATGCAAAGGATTTTAAGCCAAATGTGGTTTTTGTTGATTCTAAAAATAATATTATGGAGGTGAAATAGTTATGTTTGATCCAAGGGATTTGCAAAACATTCTTGGTAGTGTGCAAGAACAATTAAAAGAAATGGATGAAAGAGCCAAGCAAAAGGTTATTGAATCTAAAAGTGGTGGCGGGCTAATAAATGTAAAATTTAATGGTGCTGGAGAATTGATAGATATAGATATAGATGAAGAGCTATTAAGCGATAAACAGGCTTTGCAAATATTGTTGATTAGCGCTATTAATGAGGGGTATAAGCAGATTGAAGATTCCAAACAAGATAATGTTTTTGAGCAACTAAGAAATATAAATCCATTCAAATTTTAAAAATGGGAAAAAGCATGAATATTTATAAATACATAGATTATAATTTTGGTAGTAGGTATATTCTTGATATAAATAGGGTACATTCAAACATATTTAGTGTCAATATAATTAATGTGTTTGTTGGTTTTATTAAACTTGTGCTAGTTGTGTCTTTCATATCTATTTTTTGTACTGAATCATGGGCAAATGCACTTGATAAGGAATTTAATAATCCAACACAGAAAAAGATACCATCTAAGATTAAAGAGCCAGAGGAAAGCCTTGTAAATTCAAATGAAATTCAAGTTAGAGAAAAAGATGGCGTATTGCAAAGTAGTGAATTTGAAGTAATAGATTTGTATCAAAAAAGCAATGTAAAAGAAAAAATTGATTATTCACATTGTGCGTCCTACTATAAGCAAGCTAGTTTAAATCTTGGTAATGGTATTTATGCTATTAAACTTAAAGATGGATCTATAGTTGGATATAGCCCAACTCGCCCTAAGTCTAATAGTATAATTAAGTATGATCCATTTGTTGGGCTTTTTTTAGCAAATGGCAAGATTGATTCTAAATACACATATGAATTATCAGATATAGATGATTATGCTACTAGTAGGGAATTAGCAAGCACAGGCATTAATGGTGCAAAGCCTGGTAGATTTCAAACATATCAAACCGGTTTTTTAAAATATGCACAATTCTCCATTCCGACACAAAAAAATGGTGTTATTAGTAATATATGCTATAAAATCTATGGTTTGGGTGTTGGTGGCAATGGTTTTATAGAAAAGTTATATATTGATAGATTTCTAAGTCAAGATAAGCCATATTATGGAGACATTGGTGCTAGATTTGAAATTATAGATGAAGAGCATGCTACTTTTATGGTGCAGTTTAGCGATCCCTTCTTTCCTAATAATCCATTTAAAAGGGGTGATGTCATAATATCTATTAATGATATTGCACCAAAAGATTGGGCGGAGTTTGAATTGTTGGTTGCTGATTTGCCATTTAATGAAATGGCTAGTGTAAAAATAAGAAGGGGTGAAGAAGTTAAGAATCTAAGTGTAAAAGTTGGTCGTAGATATGGTGGAATGTTACTAGCAGATAGCTTCTTAGAAAGATTTGACTTTGATATATCTAATGATTTTATAGTTCAAAGAGTTCCAAAAAGTGGTCCTTTTTCAAAACTTAAAAGAGGAGATAGAATATTATTTATAAATGATATTGATATGAGATACTTTAAGGTTAAAAACAGAAAAGAGAGAAATAGTCTATTAATAGAGCTTTTTACAAAAATACAGGGTAATCAAGTAGATTTTTTAGAACAAAAAAATCTAGAAAAACATAAACAAGAATCAATAGGAGTAAAGAGTAGAGATATAATAGAACAATTTCAAAGTAAGGGGAGTTTGCAAGATAACAAAAGTGGATTTTATAGGAAACTATCTGAAAATATTCAGGACTTTGAGGCTAAAAATGATGAAGAAACAACAAAGATGCAAAAGCATTTAAACAACAATAATAATAAAAATATGTTAAATGATAATCTACATTCATTCGGTGGTGATGGCGTGTTGAGGGAGCATGGGACTTTTAGTATGCACACTATTTATGATATATATGGTTCAGATATACAAGAAGTCAAAAAGAAAAAAAGAGAGAGAATTAAAGAATATGAAGAGCTTGTGGAATATGGTGGTGTGATGACATTTTTAATTGATAGACAAGGTTTTCAATTTAGAGTTACGCTTGAATAACTACAATACTAACTTTATTGAAAAGGAATTTTGTATATGAAAAAGTCCCGTAAGAAAAGTAAATCTATAAAGAATAAGCAAATATACAAACAAGAGAAATTAACAAAAAACACTGTTTCGCTTGAAAATTTAGAATATGACAATGATGATATACAGAATACGCTAGAATTAGGCGATACGCAATCATTGTTAAATTTACTCCATGAATTAATATTACAGAGTTATAAAATTGAGAAAGAATTTAAAGATTTTAAGGTTTTAATAGAATCTGTTTTGGAAATGATACCACAAGCAGTAGTTGTGTTTAATGAGAATGGTAGTTTATTTTATCAAAATAAAAAGGCTAGCAATTTGAAAGGTTTGCTAAATATAGATCTAAATCTAACCTCAGAGATAGAAATAAAAATTGATAACAATGTGTATCTTGTACAGAGTTCAAAAATATCGCATAAACAAGTTATTACAGCTACTAACATAACAGAGCAAAAGAGACAAGAGCGATTAGCTAGCATGGGGCAAGTAAGTGCGCATTTGGCACACGAGATAAGGAATCCAATAGGCTCATTATCGTTACTTGCTGGTGTATTAAGTAAGCGTGTTGATAAGAAGAGTATAGAAATTGTCGATGAAATGAAGAAATCTATTTGGCGTGTAGAGAGGATTATAAAAAGCACATTGTTATTTTCTAAAGGTGTTCAAGCAAATAAGCAGAAACATGTTTTTAATGATTTTAAGCAGAGTTTAGAAAAAGTCATTGATGAATATGGCTACACTAAAGAAATTAATGTAAAATTTGATATACGATACAATGAATTATTTGTGGATTTTTCCTTATATGAAATAGCACTTCACAATTTACTTTGTAATGCAATAGATGCTATTGAAGAAGGTGAATGTGAGATTGGTGAAATCAAAGTTTGTTTTTTTGACAATGGAAATTTTGCCATATGTAGAATATATGATAATGGAAAAGACATAGAAGATATTAACTCCTTATTTGAAGCATTTAAGACTACAAAATTAAAGGGGCATGGACTTGGTTTGGCTCTAAGTCGTCAGATAGCATTAGCACATGATGGTGAATTGTCTGCCAATAATGTTAATGGTAAGTTTTTTGAAATAAGTATCCCTATATAATTAATGATTTCATTTGATTATAACAAGATTTATTTTACATATTTTTATTGATCTTATAATGTTAGTTAGGTATTTTTTGCTGTAATAGCCATGCTTTACAGAATCTAAAATGATTTGTTTTATAATCGTAGTTATTTATTAACCATGTATAGTAATCTTACGTGTATTTTAAGTATATTCATTGCAACATGTTGTTAGTTATCGGTAATATTTATATATTGTTTATCAAGACTTATTATTAATCATTAGCACACCCGTATGGTGGTGAGGGGGACACACACTTATTTTTGGTTTGACTAAAATTAAACAAGATCATAATGCTAAAGATAAAGTCATATCTTGCATATAAAAGTTATTCCTATAAAGGAAAATTATTTGCTTAACTTATTAGAATCTCTTTTGATTTACATCATCTAATATTTTTGCTGCAATAGAATCTACCCCATTGCTAATTTCTTTAGATCTATTTGCAATAGCAACATTTTCATGTGTAGCAGCCTCGAGTTGTGATACCGCTTCATTTATTTGACTAATACCTTGTGCTTGCTCCTTAATAGATTCTGCCATATCATTAATACTTTGAACTAATATATTTGTATTTGCTTCTATCTCTCCTAAACTCTTTTGAGTTCTTTCTGCTAGCTTTCTTACTTCATCTGCCACTACTGCAAAGCCTCTGCCATGTTCTCCTGCTCTTGCTGCTTCTATTGCTGCATTTAATGCTAATAGATTTGTTTGATCTGCTATATCTCTTATTATGCCTATTACATTTTTAATATCTTCACTTTGGTGTATTACTTCATCGGATTTACTACTTACACTTTGTATAGATGAAGTAATTTCTTCTATTGATGAAGATGTTTGTTGCAATGAATTTGCTTGTGTATTTGAGCTTTGGGTTAGATTACTAACTGATTGTTTCAATTCTTTTGATTTATCTTCTAATTCTCTTGCATATTGCAATGATACATTAAGCATGTTGGCTATAGAATCACCTAAACCATTTAAAAATTTTTCTAATCCCTGCGGATTCTTTACCCTAGGTGTAAAATCATTTCCTTCAAATGAATCAAATACACTTTTTGCTTCAGCTAAATCATCTCCTATAAGCTTGCAAAGAGTATTAGACATATCATTTAACGCATCTTTTAGCTTATCTATTTGTGGATTAAAGCTTTCTTGGGTAACGATTTTACCAAAATGTCCTATTTTTGCCTCATTTACTATCTCTACTACTTCATTAACCAAAATAGAATCTTGCTCTAAAGCTTTTTTTGTTCTTTCTATATTTTGATTTATTGATTCTGCCATATGACCAATTTCATCATTTGCTCTAGGTCTAACTAATTTAGGAATCTCATTTATTTCATGATTAATGTATTTAAAAAAGCTACTCAAAAGAACTTCTATTGTGTGTATTCTTGAGGTAATATTAGTTTTAATGACTAACCATACAACAATTAAGACTATTAATGTGAAAATAACTGCACCAATAATCATGCTATTTTGCAGATTCACTGCTGGCTCAAAAATGGAATCTTCTGGTGCAATAACAACAAGCGACCAATAAGCACCTAAATCTTTCCATATATCAAAAATAGCTACGCCTGCATAACTCATTTCACCACTTAAATTTACATATTCAACTACTCCTTCTGTTTTTGTTTTAATAGAATTTAAAACATTTAAGGCAGTTTCTGAATGATTTACTTCTGTTATAATCTTACCCTCATAGGATTTATTTGCGTGTATTATAACCGTTCCGTCTTGATTAAGAATAATACGATAATCATTAGAAAATACAGATAATCTATTTCCACGAAAATCTTTTGATAAAATATCTATATCAATTAATATACCTACAACACCAATGACTTTACCATTGGAATCATGTATAGGCATATTTATGGATAATATATAATAGCTTTTTCCATCAATTTCAAACTGCCTTGGATTTCCAATAGCAGGAGCATTGTTCCGTATTGCATCTTGATACCCCTTTAATGTTGTGATGTTTTTATTTGGTTTTATCACATTAACACCGCCAACCTTATCTATATCAAAATCCATAGCAAACATTATTATATCGTTATCAACCTTATATCGAGAATCTAAATTAGTATTAAATAAGTGTATGTATCCGATTTTACCATATTCATTGTTATCCAACATATTCTCTATATAATGTTGTAATCCTTCGTCTATATTAGATGTCATTGTGTTATGTAGCAAATCCTCCACATTAGCATGAGTTGATGAAAGTGCAGAATAAACTTCATTTATATAACCCTGCATTAGATTTGCAGATCTCTTTGCAGCATTTGTCAAAAGCTTATTTGATTCATTCAATAGTACCTGTTTTGAATGATTACCTACAACAGATATAAGTATGAACATACAAACAACGATCGTAACTACAATTGCCAATATAACTTTTGTGCCTATTTTTAAATCTGACCACAATCTCATAGCTAGCCCCCCCTTTAAAACAACTTGAATTTGAACTTTTGAAGGATTATATTATATCATAAAGTAGCAAAAATAATAATAAATAAAATAACTTTAATATTAATATTATATTACTCTTGTAATGTTATTTTATATCAGCTATAAAATATATACGAAAAATATATTGACTTTATTTTTGTATTAGCATAATTATATCGCTTGAAATGTTTTTTTGTAGAATAACTCTCATTTAAATTATTGTATTTGATTAATTTAATTGCAAAGTTAGCTATGAATGGAGTTTTAAAACTAGGTTTTAAATTTGTTTGTATTTCGGGTGTTTGTGTGTCTATAAGTGGTTGTTTTGGAGATAAAGTAGAACCTACATTGTAAAATTTTAAGCCAAAAGAAATAAATGAAAATGTTAGAGGCATAACAATTGCAAGTAGCAGACCATATAATTGTAAAATCGTTGGAGAAACAGAAGGACATGATGAAATAAGTGGTAATATGTATGGTATAACAAGAACTAAAATGCGTAGAGGTGCTATTAATGATATGAAAAATGAGGTAACATATGCAATTGAAGATGGAAAGAAGATCATGATTACTATATCTAAGGAAGAAATTAGATGCAAGCAAAAGCCAAGAGATTCAAAAGGCAGAGTGTTAAAAAAAGAGAATGCTAGAAACATAGATTGAACAAATTTTGAAGAAATACCTGATGATACTATCATACTTTCATATAGAGTGTATAGAGATTTATATGATTGTGGCAATAAATAATCGTTAATTCACTATTAGATTTTTATAAATCAGTGTCGTTATAGATATGTTTGCATGTATATTTTGCAAATATATCGCGAGACAAGATAACCTATAAAAAATCCAAGTGATATAAAAATTACTTACATATCCACAGAATCTTAGCATATAGAATCCTACAAAATGAAATTTATATAATAATTTGTGTTACAATGATAACTATTTTATGCCAAAGGAATTTTTTGCACAAAATTTTACTAGATACATCAATAATATTAGATAATACCCAAAACTTAGTCTATCTACATAAACAAAACAATCAGATTTATATCACAGATATTATATTAGAAGAGCTTGACAGGAAAAAAGATCAGCAAAGCGAAAGTGGATACTTTGCAAGAGAATTTTTTCGGTGCATATCTAATGTGGCAAAAGATGTTGAGAAGCCATTAGATAAACAAAAAGATTCTGATTGTATTACGCAGATAGAATTTCAAACAAATAATGAAAGTGTTCCTATATTTGTTATAACACGCATAGAATATCAAACCCCGTATATAGATTATGGCTGGAATGATGCAAGAATTAGAGAAATAGCAAAGGAATACAATCTTTTATTATTAACCAATGATATTGCATTGCGTGTTAGATCTATTACAGATAACATACAATCTACATCTTTAAATAGGACACAAATCAATAATCCTAAAGATATTAATTTTATACATAAAATAAATCTTTTAAGAGATTTAAGCAATAAAGAGGAATTTGAAAATACGCAAGAATTTAAACAATTAAGTAATTGGCATATTTTTGAAATTGATGAATGCGATTATACAGACAGCATGCTTTATTCTACAGGTAGAAAATATTTTGGCATGAAACATGAGAATAAACTAGAAATTCTTGATTTAGATTCTATAATACAAGCACAAAAACCTTATATATTGCCATTAAATATTGAGCAAAAATTGGCATATAGTATTCTTTTGCATCCACAAAATTATCTAAGTATTATTACTGGTAGCACAGGTAGCGGTAAGACTTTGACTGCTTTGCAAGCTGGTATTGCCTTGCAAAAATCTAATATAGTTGATGGTATTGTTTATATGCGTAATACTATAACTGCCAATGATAAAGAAGCGGAGCTTGGATTTCGTAAGGGAGATGAGGAGCAAAAGCTACATTATTTTATGTATCCACTTTTTAGTAGTGTTAATTTTATAATTGAAAGCTTAAAAGAACACTCATTAGCTAAAAGGATAGAATATAAAGGAGAAAGTAAGGGATTTGATAAAGAAATGGCAACCCAATACTTCCTAGATAAACACCATATAGAAGTTATGGATATAGCACATGCACGAGGTATTACATTGCATAATAAATTTGTCATATTTGATGAAGTACAGAACGCCTCTGATGCAACTATAAAATTAATAGGAACTCGTATGGGAGAAAAAAGTAGGATAGTGTTTTTAGGTGATTATAACCAAATAGATCACCCATATCTAAATCGTTTAAGAAATGGGGCTTTAAGTCTTTTAACAAAAGCACAAAGCGATGATTTTATATTTGGCTTGCAACTAAAACACACAATAAGAAGTAAAATTGCCAATTGGTTTGATTCTAACTTTTAACAATAATTATCGCTATAGGTAAATTACAAGGTATCTTGTATCCAGCATGTAGTCCATTTGCAAAAACCTTATTAAATTCATGCGATTAGAATCTACAATACAATATGTTATAGTTTGGCTTCTTCCCTTCTTTGCAACAATTCCCACCTATCATCAACATCTTTTTGAAATTGTTCTATTATATGTTCATTTTCTGGTTTGAATAAATGTTTAAATCTGCCTTGTGCAGCAAGATATTCCCTTACAGGAATAACCTTTTTAGGACGATATGTTATGCGTAACTCATGCCCATTTATAATTTCATAGAGAGGAAAAACAAGGCTATCTACTGCTAAATCACTCATTTCAACAGTATGGTTAGAATTAAATTTCCATTCTGTTGTACAAGCACTCATTGCATTAATAAATGTAGGTCCTTCTGTATCTATTGCTCTTTTTATTTTTGCATTCATATCTTTCCATTTATTCGGTGCGACTTGTGCTACATATGGACTACCATGTGCTGCCATAATACTAAGCAAATCTTTCTTTTTTTGTTTTTTACCATAGCTTACTTTTCCTGCTGGAGTAGTAGAGGTACTTGCTCCAAGAGGAGTAGAACCACTCCTTTGCCCCCCCGTATTCGCATAAACCTCATTATCAAGACAAATATAAGTGAAATCATGCCCTCTCTCAAAACAACCACTAATAAATTGAAAACCAATATCATAAGTAGCACCATCGCCACCAAATGCTACAAATTTTGGTCTTTGCCCCTTATATCTTCCCTTCTTTTCAAGGGCTTTATACATTGCCTCAACACCACAAATAGCAGTAGAACCATTTTCAAAACCTATATGAATCCATGGAACATTCCAAGAAGTATGAGGATATACGGCGGTTGAAACCTCTAAACAACCAGTAGAATTTCCAATAGCAATTGGTCCATCAACAGAGTTTAATACCTCACGGACAATCATACCATGAGCACAACCCGGACACAATAAGTGTGCCCCCTCAAACCTTTCAGCACTTTTGCTAAATTGTTTTAGATTTTTAATTTCTTTTGTCATCATCTTTCCTTAATATATAAAGTAATCAAGATAAAATCTTAATGAAACCCTATCTCTTTACCACGCAAACAAATCCATTGTTGTGTTTTATGTGTTAGCTTACCATCCTTTGCATCATTTGCAAGCTCATTATACACCCTTTTAATATCCTTCTGTGTTAGATCTCTCTCACCTAAACCATATATGTAATTAGAAATCAATGGTTTATTGGTTGTAGTTGCAGCATATAAAGCAGCATTTACTTCATTAAACATTGCACCCATAGCACCAGCAGGTGAAGATTTATCCATTACAGCTATTGCCTTAACTCCCTTTAATGCCTCTCCTACTTGCTCATATGGGAATGGGCGTAAAACATGTATTGTAACTACTCCCGCTTTTATGCCATTTTTTCTCATATCTTTTGCTGCTACCCTAGCAGATTCTGAAGTAGTTCCAATAGCAAAAATTGCCACCTCTGCATCATCCATATCATAACTCATAACAGGCTTGTATTCCCTACCTGTTTTTTCTTTAAACTCTTTAAATACCTTCTCAATAACTGGCATAGAATTCATAATCGCTGCATTTAATTGTGCCTTATGCTCATAGTGCCAATCCTCTTCTGCTTGCACACCATATGTTATAGGCTTACTAAAATCTAGCATAGCATTTTTAACCTTATATTCACCTATGAATTTATATGCTTCTTCATCTTGCAATGGTCTAACATTTTGTGCAGTGTGAGAGCTTAAAAATCCATCTTGATTTACAATGGTAGGAACTCTCACATCATAGTCTTCTGCTATTTTAAATGCCATTAAATTAAAGTCATAAGCTTCTTGTGGATTGCATGTACAAAGTTGAATCCAGCCTGCATCTCTACATAAATACATATCAGAGTGATCACCATGTATATTTAAAGGTGATGCTAACGCGCGATTAACCAAATTTAACACTATTGGTAGTCTCATACCGCTTGCTTGATATAAAACCTCTACCATTAATGCTAAGCCTTGTGAGCTTGTAGCAGTAGCTACTCTGCCACCAGCTGCTGCTGCACCTACACATCCACTCATAGCAGCATGTTCAGATTCTACAAGCACGAATTCACCATCTACATAGCCATTTCCAACAAATGTTCCATAATCTTGTACTATAGGAGTTGAAGGAGTTATCGGATATGCTGCCATTACATCAATTTGAGCTTGTCTTAAAGCATGACTTGCGGCTACATTGCCATCCCATACTTCGACATCTTGCAAATCATAAATTTTAGCCATTTTTTACTCCTTAACTTTCTTCTCTTTTGCTGGCCACTGCTTTATGGCATCTTCTTTTTCAACAAAATCTTGAAACATGATCAAAGATTTAGGGTTTGTAGGACACACATCAGCACATACACCACAACCCTTACAATGCCTATAATCGATACCTTTCATCTTCTCATCTCTAACTAATATTGAGCTGTCTGGACAATACACCCAACAAAAATAACAATTAATGCAATGTTCTACATTATGTACAGGCTTTTCTGTTCTCCAATGAGCTACACTTAGTGTATATGAGCTATTTTCGGTATATTCTCTATCTTCTTGGTGCATATCAAGGCTTTTTTCTCCCTCTGTCTCCAATGGAAACACTACTGCACCGGGTAATAAATCATCCCAACCTTTATTAACATTTTGCATACAATCTCCTTTTATTTTACTTCGTCATATGCTCTTTGAATTGCCAACATATTAGCTTCAATAATCTTTGGTGGCAACTTTTTTCCTAAAACTTTTTTAAAAGCTTCTTTAAACTCTTCTATGGGTAAAATTCCAGATTCTTTTATAAAAGCACCTAACATAGGAGCATTTGGAATTGGTTTTCCTAATGTTTCAAGAGAAATTTTAATGCAATCTAAAATATAAAATTCTCTATCCTTCAATTCTGGTTTCTTTTCAATCAATTCCTCTTTGCTTAAATGCGTTGTAATTATGTACTTAGTGGTAGGTTTCTCATTCTCAAAAATATCTGCTATAAATGTTAAGCCCGGATCAATCACTAATACATAATCTGGCTCCATATATTTTTCATGATTAAGAATGGGGGAATCATCAAATCTGTCAAAGGCTGCCATAGTTGCACCGCGTTTAGCAGAACCATATGTAGCAAATGCTTGGACTTCTTTTCCTGTGCCTGCAATAACATCAGCTAAACCTTTAGCACCAGTTACAGCACCTTGACCAGCCCTACTATGCCATCTGATTTCTAACATTTACACTCTCCTTTATTTTGGGTTAAACAATTAAGAACTTGTTCTTAACTCACACACTTTTACAGAATCATAAAGCTA
Source organism: Helicobacter sp. (assembly GCA_029264775.1). Classification (GTDB taxonomy): domain Bacteria; phylum Campylobacterota; class Campylobacteria; order Campylobacterales; family Helicobacteraceae; genus Helicobacter_A. The sequence continues at coordinate 20,764 of JARHYT010000036.1, forward strand.
ATTATAAAACATTAGCATTACCAAGATTGCAACCAACATCTTATATATGATTATATAGCATTAAAGATTCTTACAAAAGCTTGTTACTAGAAATTGTAGCTAATAATTAATAAATTTTTAGTTTTTCAATGCTTTATAGTGTAAGCTTAAAGTTTTAATGTGTTAAAAAGAAACATTGTTTTTTACTATAATAACTTATTTAAGATTGTTTTTTGTAATATTGTATCACATTTTGAAATTATTTATATCAATGTAACAAAATAAAGAGAGCTATTTATATTAATGAAACTATTCTAAACATAATAATCTATATAAAATTATATGTAGAAGAATGCCTGAAAACATGTCAAATAATATTATGAAGAGGATCGCTTTTTATTAAGACATTTGCATAAACAGCTTTAATTGATTTTAATACACAAATAATATGGCTATAAATTTTTATAAGCTACAAATCTAATATTCCAAGATTAGATCAAAATCTTGCTTAAAGGTAAGAAATATAGTAGATAAAAGTCTAAATATGTTTATCTTCTATATGTTGTTGCATATTTATATAGCTTTATATTTTTCAATCTTTGTTTTAGCAATAAAATCTTATAATATTCTTGTAATTCCTTTACATTAGCCCTTGATAGTATTAAATGATTAGCGTCTTGTATTGCTTGCTCATAGTGATTATACTTATTCCAAAATTCTTTTATTGTATCTTGATTAGAAAATTTATCAAATGGTGATAAGATTCTACCCATTTCCAAATCTCTCATTATTATTGCTTGAATGGTATAGCTACTCTCAATGCCGTATTCTAAAACTTCTAAATTATTAAAAATATGCAAATATTGCATAATATTGAAATTGCTTTTTTTATGTTGGGCTCTTAATAAACCAAGCAAATGCCATTTGGTAAGATTTTTTGGCAATACGCTATCAAACGAGACTAGAAAATGAAATGTTTCAAAAGACATGTCGTTATTATCTAAATATATACTTTCAATCAACGCATTTATAGCTCGTGTATGCAATCCTGCCATCATTAAATTTGCATACGCTATTAATAAATCATTGGAATCTTTTCTTTCTAGCCCACGACATAAAAACGCCTCACCGACTAACGCATAAGATTCCTTAAAACTACCACCTTCCATATGCAATAATGTTTTCATCGCAACTTGTTTATTTCTAAAATAATCAAAATTGCTTATATCTCTCACTCTCTCACATCTCTCACATTGTTTGCTAAAATAAAGCTGTATTCCTAATAACAGGGATAGTGTGTTATTATGCCTAATGCTTTCCATTAATAAATCTTGAGTTAGCTTTGACATCTTATTTTTTGAATAGTTTATTTCTAGGATAGCATTATAGTATTCATAAAATGTATCTGGGTATTGTAAATTGGCATTATCTCGTTCAGTTCTTGTAAGATTACATTTAATATCTGCTTGTCCCTTTTGGTTTGTTGGGTTGTGTTTATTTATTTTTAATTCACTTATACTTGATAGTAAAATTTGTTTTGCTTCCTTTTCATTTATGCTAGCGGTGTATAAAAAACATGATAGATTTATTATTAAAGCTATTATGGATAGTCTAGATATACATTCCATGGTATTGTCCTAAAGCATGAATTATTTATTGATATATTATAGCAAAAAATATATATACATTATTTTGAATTATAATTTAGCATTTATTTTGATTTGCAGCAAAAATTATTCTAAACATAATATAATTACATAATTGTAATAAATTGGAAAAGATACTATGTTTTATAATATTTATGATTGTGGGTTCAGTGAAATTATTATGCTAAGCAATAAACACAAGCTAACCGGGCTTTATTTTAAAGAACAAATAGATTTTGGTTATATATACAATAGTTATCAATATACATATTTAGATATATTTACGCAAACTATAAAATGGCTAAATATATATTTTAACGATAAGATTCCATTATTTACACCACCTATAGAATTGAGTTCTACATCCTTTAGGCTACATGTATGGCAGATATTACAGACAATAAAATATGGTGATACTGCTACCTATAAAGACATTGCAAACATTATGGCAAATGCAAGAGGAAAAAGAATATCCTCACAGGCTGTAGGCAATGCAATCAGTGCCAATCCTATTTCTATAATCATTCCATGCCATAGAGTTATTGGTTCAAATGGAAAATTGATTGGCTATTCTGGTGGATTGGAGCTTAAATCTAGATTGCTAGAAATAGAGGGATTTAAAATAAATTGATTCTAAAGGGGTTACAAGATGGGTTTATTTTCATGTATAAATGACAAGATTAGTAACAATGCAAATTATGGCAAAAGCGTGAGAGATAATGTTGTTAGAGATAATAATATATCATACAATTTAAGACATAGTAAGTATCAATTGAATACAGGTAATTCTAATGCAAAAGCAACGAATATTCCTGCCAATAGCAACATAAGAGATTCTAAAAGTCAAGATTCAAAGCCTAATGATTTAGCAAGCAGTATAGAAAATGTTAAATTTCAAAAAATCAAAAAGCAAGACAACGAAATTCAACAAGATTCTAATGCAGCAAGTAAAAAAGAACAATTTGTGTTAAAAGTATCTATGTTTAGTGCATTGGTTCTAGCGATATTTGGTATTAGTTTTGGAATCTTAGTTAAATCTAATGCTGTTACATTTGATGGTTTTGTAGCACTTGTTAGTGTTGGGCTTGGATTGTTGAGTGTAATAACTTCGAGATATATTTACAAAGAAGATGATGATATATTTCAATATGGTTATGTGAGATTTGAACCTATGGTAAATTTATTTAAATCTTTAGTTTTAGCATTTGTTTGCATATATGCTTTTATAAATGCAATACAAAGTATTGTAAATGGAGGATATGATGTTGAGCTTGGTGGTGCAGTTATTTATAGTATATTCGCATTCTTGTTTTGCACTGTATTATTTTATTACACATTATTTTATGTGAAAATATTAGAATCTGATTTAATAAAAGTAGATAATACGGAGTGGAAAATTGATTGCGTATTGTATCTTGGTGCATTGATCGCTTTTGGATTTATATATTTTTTGCCATATTTAAACTCCATATTTAGTATTGATAATTATGTAAAACAAGCAAATTTGCTTAGATACATAGATCCTGCATTACTAGCTATTTTATCTTTAATGTTATGTGTTTCTCCTATTCGCATAGCAATTTCAAACCTAAAAGATTTAATAATGGTTGCACCTGTTGAATTAGATTCTAAAATCACTCAAATAATGGAAAAATTAAGTTTAGAATTTGGATTTAGTGATTATGATACGCATGTTGCCAAATCCGGAAGATTCTATATGGTGGAGGTAAATATTCTAACACATGCAAATTTTAAAGTTTCCAGCATTCAAGAATTAGATTCTATAAGAGAAAAAATAGAGAGCTATTTAGATATACCTAGTTATAAAATATGGTTATCGGTAAGCTTTACTTCAAATCCAAAATGGCTATAATATTTAATATTTTAATAATTATTTTTATAATATTTATTTTGAATATAATATCGTAATTTTGATATTTTTCATTTTATTATGGTAATATTATTTAGTATTTAAAATAAAAATTATTGTACCTATTATGCAATCTAATGCGACTTTTTATACCATATTGTTACAATTAGTTAATTAAAATATACATAATTAGTGTTTTTATAAAAATTTTTAATTAAAATTTTTATACATAGTTATAATGACTGCACCAAAAAAAATTATGCTCTAAGTATATAAATTTCACTTATGGAGTTGTTGCCATGTTTTCTCGTTTAAGTATAGCACAAAAAGTTTCCCTAGTAGTAGCTTTGCTTGTTATTGTTTGTATTTGCATTATGTCTGCTTTTATTATTTATGTATCAAAAAATACCCTAGAAGAGCAGTCTAATAGAATAATTGAGCAGGCATCATATAGATACGCGAATCTTCTTGATAGTGTTGCATTGCAGACAATAGATGCTTTATATGTTGCTTCAACTACGATTAACACCCAAATATCTCACAATAACTTAAAAATAGATGCTATAAAAGATATTGTATCCTCTGTGCCTAATAATATCACTAGCACATCATATGTATATCTATATATTCCAAAACTGAAAGCTTTAGATAAAAATATTGATTCAGAAGAGTTGCTTATTGCTGCTGAAAGCAATAATAAAACTGCTCAAATGGCAAATATAGTAGAAGCGGACTATTCTATAACAAAATTTCAGTCTATTCAATCTGCTATACAAAACAATAAACCAAGCCTATCAAAACCTACTAAACTTAGTTTTAAGAATAAAGAAATGTTTATTCAAGGTTTTGCAGTCCCAATCAGAGATAGACATGGGAATGCTATAGGTGCTATTGGATGTTTTGTTGATTTTGGTGTAATAGGACAGCCTCTTTTAGCCCCAGAAGCACAGGTTTTTACAAACGATCAAAGATTTGTTATTGATGAAAATGGAATTATTATTGTAAATCAGAATCCAAAATATCTAGGTGCTAAATTAGATGAGCTTGTACCAACACAAGAAGCAAAAAATATTGTTTCATATGCCAAAACAGGTAAAGATGGCATACTGCCATATCGTACAGCAGCTGGTATACCAGGAGTTATTAGTATGCGTTCAGTACAACCTATAGAAAATTCCGGTATGTATTGGAATATAATTTCTTACATACCAAATGATTCTATTACACAACCGCTAAAAGAATTATTCTATTTGATAATTATATGTGCATTCATTGCTATTTTAGTTATAGTTATTGGCGTTGTATATTACCTAAATTCATCAGTAGCATTTAGAATTAAGCTTATTTTAAACACATTAACAAATTGCTTTAAATATATTAATTATGAGATAAAAACTCCGCCATCTTTACTAAAGATTAGAGCAAATGATGAGCTTGGTGCTATGGGCATAGCTATTAACGCTAGTATAGAAAAAACAAAATCAGGATTAGAACAAGATTCCAATGTTGTATTAGAATGTATTGAAACAGCTAAGCAAATAGAATCTGGTATTCTCACAACAAGAATATCACAAATTCCAAACAATCCACAACTACAAGAACTCAAAGAAGTTTTAAATAATATGCTTAGTGTATTAGAAAATAAAATAGGTAGTGATTTAAATGAAATAGGTAGAGTATTTGATTCTTACACAAGATTAGATTTTACAACAGATATACAAAATGCAAATGGTAGAGTAGAGATAGTAACAAATACACTAGGCAATGAAATAA
>JARHYT010000057.1 GCA_029264775.1 Helicobacter sp.
TGAATGAAAATGATTTAAGGCTACTTAAAGAAGCTGATTATATTTTTATTGAAGAGTTGCATAAATGGGGGCTTTATGATAAGGTATGGCAGGCATTTTGTGTGCTTTTAAATGTGCGTAGTGTAGGGGTTATGGGGGATAATAGGACTTATGACAATACAATTTGTGTGCGTGCAGTAGAAGCCATCGATGGCATGACGGCTAATTTTTCACATTTACCACATGAATTTTTAGAATCTGTATCTAACCGCATTATCAATGAAGTTAGTGGTATAAATCGTGTAGTCTATGATATTACTTCTAAACCCCCCGGAACGATTGAGTGGGAGTAGGATAGATGAACTATTTTTTACAACAAAGCATAGAGCTAGCTAATCAGAGAGATTATTTGGATCAGCTTTTTAGAGTTTATCCTATGTCGCCAGACAACATTAGAGAGATCGATTCTATGAAATGGCAAAGATTTGAACAAGCTTTTGGAAATAATAGACACAATGAAATTATCCAATCCTTGCTTGATTTTGATCTTTTTCCCATTAAAGATTCTTATATTGCGTATTTAAGACGCGATAAAAGTGCAATTGATAGAAATCCACTAACTATTGCTAGAATCTGTGGAAGATTAAAGGAGATGGGGTTAAATAAAATCTATGAGAATCTCTCACAACCAAAAGAAACCAATAGACAAATTGGACCACTTTTTAAAAGATGGGTTTCAAGTGGCACTTTAGGATTAAAGCCAGTATCTTTAGATAAATTTCTAAGCTCAACAGATAATGCCATTCTTGATGCAAGTGATGCCACGATGAAAGACTATGCACAAAAATATTTAGATTATGAGAGAGAAAAAGGGCTTGATTTTATTGCACGTTTTAATGGAAAAATCATCATAAGCGAAGCAAAATTTTTAACAGATTTTGGAGGGCATCAAAACGCTCAACTTGAAGATGCCTTACAGCTTTTAAGACTACCTCTAAAAGAAAATGTGATTAAAATTGCCATCTTGGATGGAGTCTGTTATATCCAAAATAAAAGTAAAATGAATACTGCGTTATGCACTACATACAAAAGTTACAATATCTTATCTAGTCTGCTTTTACGAAATTTTTTATATCAGGTGTAAAATGTTTGAAATATTTAAAAATCTAAAAGACTCTAAAGAGATTTTGCAAACTCCATACCTACACACTTTAAAAGGTGATTTTAGCAAGTCAAATCTCCTTATCTTTGGCGATAATCTCAATGCCATGCGTTTTTTGCTGCAAGAAAAAGATTATAATAACAAGATTGATTTAGTTTATATAGATCCACCTTTTGGCACAAATAATATTTTTAAACTTGGTAGCACAATGAGTGCAGATAAAGATTCTAGAGTTGCTTATAGCGATAAATTCAACTTGAAAGACTATTTGGAATTCCTTTATGATAGGCTTATTGTAATTAGAGAAATTATGAGTGAAAAAGGGAGCTTGTATTTGCATATTGATAATAAAATGGGACATTATGTCAAGATACTTTGCGATGAAGTCTTTGGTAGGGAAAATTTTATCAATGATATTGCACGTATTAAATGTAATCCTAAAAACTTCAAACGCAAAGCATATGGGAATATCAAGGATATGATTTTATTCTATGCCAAAAGCTCACATTACATCTTTAATGATGTGAAAGAAGAAATAAGTGAAACTGAAAAAAATAGACGCTTTAGTAAGCAGGATAATAAAGGTTTTTATACAACTATCCCGTTGCACGCACCAGGTGTTACGCATAATGGAGAGAGTGGGCAGGAATGGAATGGAATAAGACCACCTAAAGGTAGGCATTGGCGATGTAGTTTAAAAGAGCTTGATAGATTGCAAGAAGAGGGGCTTATTGAATGGAGTAGGAATAATAATCCACGCAAAAAAGTCTATGCAAATGAATGTGATGGCAAAAAAATACAAGATATTTGGGAGTTCAAAGATGCCCAAAATCCAATCTATCCTACTGAGAAAAATAGAGCAATGTTAAGACGTATCATTGCAATGTCATCAAACATAGATTCTAAGGTCATGGATTGTTTTTGTGGAGGCGGAGGCTTTTTGCAAGAAGCATATTCGCTTGAGCGAAAATATATAGGTATTGATGAGAGTGCCGAAGCAATAAGGCTAAACAAGAAGTGGATAAATAGCAATTTATGCCAAGATGATTTTGAGATAATCCATTCTTTAGAAACCAACTACATTATTAATGAAGTAGCTGAAACGATTGAGTGGGAGTGAGGGAATGAAGAATACACTAGACTTTGACAAATTTTTAGAAACCTTAAAAACCACCAATAGGCATTTAGATTTTTATGTGGATTGGGAGAAATGCTTAAAAAATCGCGATGATATTGCTATATCGCTAAATCATTTAAATTTCTTGCTTGGTAAAGATGAAAATGTAATGCAAGAATGCATTGCAAAGCTTTTTGATGAATTTCCAAAAGCTTTTAATGTATTGGGAATATTAATTGCCACGCGTGATAATAAAGAAAATATATTAGATTCTAATCATAACCTTTGTGAATTACAAGGCTATTTTGTAAATCCAACTCAAATTTATAATTTTATTGTAGAAACAGGATTATTAAAAATTTTTAGTGATAGAAAAATAAAAGATCTTAATGACTTTGTTTTTGGGATAGAAGTTGGGCTAGACACGAATGCGCGAAAAAATCGCAGTGGTAAGGTTATGGAATCTTATCTAAGTCAAATATTTCAAAAAGCAGGGTTAAATTTTCAAGAACAAGTTGATACAAAAAATTTTAGTGATATATATCAAGCTTTTGGTGAAGATATAAAAAGATTTGATTTTGTAATTTATGCCAATAGAACCTATTTTTTGGAGTGTAATTTTTATTCAAGCGGTGGAAGTAAATTGAATGAAACAGCAAGATCTTATCAAGAACTAGCACTAAAATTTGATAAGTTAGAAAATAAAGAATTTGTTTGGATTACTGATGGCAAAGGTTGGCTTGATGCAAAAAATAAACTACAAGAAGCATATAAAAGTATAAGGATATACAATTTAAGCAATTTAAATGAATTTATAAAAGAGATTTGCAATGATTAATAAATGCTACACTCCTGTTTATCAAAGTTTAGATTCACTTTTTTTTCTCTATCAAAATGATTGTAATGTGCTTTTACCAAAATTTGAAAAAAAGTTTGATTTAATTTTTGCCGATCCTCCCTATTTTCTTTCCAATGATGGATTAAGCATTCAAAGCGGTAAAATTGTAAGCGTCAATAAAGGCGAATGGGATAAAGGCGAATACATTGAAGATATTGATGCTTTTAACATGCAATGGATTGCAAACGCAAAAAAAGCATTAAAAGATAATGGAAGCATTATGATTAGCGGAACTTATCATAATATTTTTTCTCTTGGTAGAACATTGCAAAAACTTGATTTTAAAATCCTAAATATCATCACTTGGCAAAAAACAAATCCACCACCAAATTTTAGTTGTCGCTATCTCACACACTCTACAGAGCAAATTATTTGGGCTAGAAAAAGCCACAAACACAAGCATATTTTCAATTATGAGATTTTAAAAAAAATTAATAATGATAAACAAATGAAAGATGTGTGGAGCTTTCCTGCAATTGCCCCTTGGGAAAAAACAAATGGCAAACACCCAACGCAAAAACCGCTTAATCTTTTGGTGCGATTAATACTAATGGCAAGCAATAAAGATTCTATCATCTGTGATCCATTTAGTGGATCAAGCACAACAGGCATTGCTTCAAATCTATTGGATAGAAAATTTGTAGGGATTGAAAAAGAAGATGAATTTATAAGAATTTCTATTGCAAGAAAAATGGAGCTTGATTCTAATAAAGAGATTTTTAAACATAAAATTAGCGATTTAATGTTTATCTAGATTACTATAACTACAAATTAGATATAAAAATATTTACAATAAATCAAGATTTATTTCATTGTGCTACCTTTGTTTGATTTTATAATACATGTGAAAATACAATTAAGTATGGCAGAGCCTACTTAAAGAAATTTTAAATGAGCAGTAATTTAGAATGTAAAAATTATATTCTTAGTAATTTTGTAAATATTGTTGCGATCTCTTATTATATTATGTTGTATATAAATATCAAATCATCTTAATATTACATCATTAATTGTTGCAATTAGACACATCAGATTTATTTCATATATGCTTAAATTTGGTAATTAAGTGTGCTGATTTATACAAATGATTAAATTAGTGAAAAGAAATTATATTTTTACTGCTATTTATTAAATAAGTTTTAGATAGAATACACGCAAATATAATTTCTATATTTATTTAGGAGAATATATGCAAAAAGATAGCACAAACACAATAAAAGAGAGTTTAGAGCTTGCAAGAGTTTTGCAAAATGTAATAAATAGTAATTTAGATTACAAAGAAAAGCAATTTCGCAAAAAGATGATGAAAATGCTTGAAAATCCCCAAAGCAAAATTATGCTTATTGAATTGCTAGATAGAAGTTTTAGATCAAAAAATAACGCAAGTGTTCATGAGTTAATATCTTATACATTGCAAAAATATGGTATTGCGGATTTTTTCTCCACATTTGAAAAAGTTTTATTGCAACTATTTTTAGGTGTAGGTAAATCTATGCCTTGTGTTAGCGTCCCATTTTTTGTAAAAAATTTAAAAAAAGATACAAAGGCTATGGTGCTTGATGAAGCACCTATGATTCTAAAAAAACATTCTGACTATAGACAGAAAGATGGGATTGGATTAAATGTAAATCTAATAGGTGAGGAAGTATTGGGCAACTTAGAATCCAACTATCGTTTGCAAAAATATGAAGATGCACTAAATTCTAACTATATAAATTATATATCTATAAAAATTACTACCATTTTCTCACAGATCAATATCCTTGACTTTGAATACTCTAAAGATGAAATAGTGAAAAGACTCGATAAACTATATAAAATCGTTGAGGAAAAACAAAAAAATGGTATATCAAAGTTTATCAATCTTGATATGGAAGAGTTTAAAGACTTAGAATTAACTGTTGTTGCATTTATGGAATCTATCTCTAAATTTAACATCAAAGCAGGTATAGTTTTGCAAGCTTATTTACCAGATTCATTTGAGTATTTAAAAACATTAGTTCAATTTTCAAAAAATAGAGTTGAAAGCGGAAAACCACCGATTAAAATTCGCATTGTTAAAGGTGCAAATATGGAATCTGAAGAAACAATAGCAAGTGTTAGGGGATGGGAATTGCCAACATTTAGAAATAAAGTAGATACAGATTCTAACTACAATAGGATGTTTAACTACATATTACAAGATGATAACTTTAAATATATTGATATAGGTATTGCATCACATAATATATTTCAGATTGCTTATGCAATGACTCGCATTAAGGAATGTAATGCAGAGGAGCATTTTACCTTTGAGATGCTTGAGGGCATGAATTTAAAGTCAAGTTTTGAAGTTGCAAAAAGAAATAGACTTATCTTGTATGCACCTGTTTGTAGTGATGAACACTTTAACAATGCAATAGCTTATCTTGTGAGGCGACTTGATGAAAATACAGGCAAAGATAATTTCATGAGATACGCCTTTGATTTGCAAGTAGATTCTCCTGTGTGGAATCAACAAAAACAAATTTTCTTGCAATCATTAGAAGGTATGGACGCCATTCAAAATGCTAGTTACAGACAACAAAATAGATTACAACCACCATTCACAAATACAGCGAACCTAGATGAGTTTTTTAATGAGCCAGATACAGATTTTATTTTAAAACCAAATAGGGAGTGGGCAAATAAAATCAAGGAAAAATTTAACTCAATAGAACCATTCAGTATTACTCCAATTATTATTGATGAACATCCAAAGGATAATCCGCGAGATATTATACAAAAAGGTGAAGATAAACTTATTGGGGTAGTTCATTTAGCAAGCAAGGATAGTATAAACAAAGCCATAAAATATACTAAAGAAGCAACAAATAATCTAAGTTTTGAAGAATTAGGCAATATTTTATTGAAAACAGCAGAATTAGTAGCACAAAGAAGAAATGATTTGATTGGAATTTCTGCCTTAGAGGTTGGAAAAACATTTGTAGAAACAGATGCAGAGGTAAGCGAGGCAATAGACTTTTTAAGATTCTATCCTCACAGCATGCAAAAGATTATTAAGGAACACAATGATTGTATATTTACCCCAAAAGGTGTTGGAGTTGTTATTACGCCTTGGAATTTTCCAGTTGCAATATCTGTTGGTGGCATTGCAGCTAGCCTTGCTAGCGGAAATAGGGTGATATACAAACCATCAAATATTTCAGCAATTACAGGTAGCATGTTGACTCAATGTTTTTATGATGCAGGATTACCAAAAGACTATTTGATATTTTTACCAGCAAATGGAAAGGATATTAATGAAATCTTACTAAAAGAGGTGGATTTTGCTATTTTAACAGGTGGCGAGGATACAGCATATCAGATTCTAAAAGAAAATCCTACATTGTTTTTAAGTGCAGAAACAGGCGGTAAAAATGCAACTATTGTTAGTAAAATGGCAGATAGAGATCAGGCAATAAAAAATATTATTCATTCCGCCTTTTCAAACTCCGGGCAGAAATGTAGTGCTACTTCATTATTAATATTAGAAAAAGAAGTATATGAGGATGAAAATTTCAAGAAAACTTTAGTAGATGCAGCACAAAGTATGATGGTTGGAAATCCATTTGACTTAAAAAATAAAATAGGATATTTGAGTAGCACCATTGATGGCAAAGCAAAACATGGTTTAGAGTTAGATCAAGGTGAAGAATGGGTGCTAGAACCTAGTTTTGAGGATGACAATCCATATGCCATGAAACCTTGTATTAAATATGGTGTTAAAGAGGATAGCTATTCACATAAGAATGAATTTTTTGCCCCTATTCTTTCTGTTATGTGTGCAAATAATTTAGAGCATGCCTTAAATATTGCAAATTCAACGGGATATGGATTGACAAGCGGTTTTGAATCCCTTGATGAGAGAGAATGGGATTATTATTTGAATAACATAGAAGCAGGCAATTTATATATAAATAAATCCACAACAGGGGCTATTGTACTTCGCCAAGCATTTGGTGGTATTAAAAAATCAGCGGTTGGATTTGGACGAAAAGCAGGTAGCTATAATTATGTAACACAATTTGTGAATATAGAATCTAATGGGCAAAAATATAAAGAAAAAATATTTCAAAGTTCATTCGCAGATAGATTGCAATATTTAGCAAATAATGTAGGAGATGAGAGCATTAAAAACAATATTATGGAATGTGTAGATATTGCAAAGAATTATTCATATTTTAATGAAAATGAGTTTATACAAAAAAGGGATTTTGTCAATATTAGAGGCGAGGATAATTTATTTTATTATGTGCCAGTAAAATCTGTTGTGTATCGTGCAAGACAACAAGATTCAATGAGTGATATAGTTAGCATAATAGCAGCTACGCAAGTTATTGGCACAAAGCTTACAATAAGCCTTAAGGCAAAAGAAATTGGTGATTCTATGAGCTTTATATTAGAAAATATAAAAACTTTGAATCTAAAGAATATTACAATAGAATATCAAAATACACAAACATTTATAGAAGATGCAAAAAACTATGAATTAGTGCGTTATTTGTGTAATGATTCTAATGATGAGGAATTAAGCTGTCTTGTAAGGGAATGCGGGGCTAATGGTAAATTAGTTGCAAATCATAAACCACACACAAATGGTTACTTTGAATTACTATATTATCATACAGAAAGGGCGGCAAGTATTGCATTCCACAGATATGGGAATCTTGGCAGAAGAGCGTTAAAAGATTAGTATTTTTAAGGATAAAAGGCTATATAGATTCTAGTAAGCAGAATCTATATCAGTGTATAGCTCATAGTATTTGGTTAATTATAAAAGGAAGTATTTGTCAAAAGTTTATTTTAAAACATTTGGTTGTAGAAGCAATTTATATGATACGCAGGTTATGATAAGTAATCTAAAAAATTACATTGTTGTAGAAAGTGAGGAGGAAGCAAATATAATTGTGATAAACTCCTGCACAGTTACAAACAAGGCAGATAGAGAAGTAAGAAGCTATGCAAGAAAACATACAAATGCTGGTAAAAAAGTGATTTTTACTGGTTGTGGCGTTAAACATATGGGTAAAAACCTTTTCAATAATGGTGTGGTACATGGAGTTTTTGCACATAGCTATAAGGAAAACATAGAACAAATATTATCAGATTCTAATAGAGTTTTTTTGCCAAAAGACAGAATCAATAAGCATATAGATTCTACAATACTTCCTAAAGTCGTTGGAAAAGTAAGAGCATTTATAAAAATTCAAGAAGGTTGCAATTTTGCATGTAGTTATTGCATTATACCTAGTGTTCGTGGCATGGCGAGGAGCTTTCAAGAAAAACATATATTAGATCAAATTAAGATTTTATCGCAAAGCAATGTATCAGAAGTGATATTAACAGGCACAAATATAGGTAGCTATGGTGTTGATACAAATACTCACATTGCAGATTTGATATACAAAATACACAATATTGATGGTATCAATAGAATAAGGTTAGGCAGTTTAGAACCTAGTCAAATAGATAATAAATTTTTAGAGATCCTAGAGCTTGATAAGTTAGAAAGGCATTTACATATAGCATTGCAACACACAAGCCCTACTATGCTAAAAATAATGAATAGAAAAAATACTTTTGACAATGATTTGTTGCTTTTTGAAAAAATTGCAAATAAGGGATTTAGTTTAGGTACAGATTACATTGTGGGGCATCATGGGGAGACACAAGAAATTTTTGATGAAGCAATAACAAATTTAATGAAATTACCATTAACACATATTCATCCGTTCATATATAGCCCGCGAACAGGCACAAAGTCATATATAAATTCAGATAGATTAGAATCAGTAAAAGGTAATGTAGCAAAAGATAGATTAAAACAAATTAGTCAAATCGTAAAAGAAAAGAATAAAGAATTTAGAAACAAAAACAGATTCAATCAGCTAAAAATACTAATAGAGGGGCAAAAAATCATAAAAGATAACAATGTAGATTCTATATATTTAAAATCACTTGATCAATACTTTAACAAGGTTTTATTGCCCTTAGACAATAAAGACAATATATTAAAAGGCAAATGGGCTATAGTGAATCAATATAGCATAGAAGATGATTTTAATATAGCATTAGATTATGAGATAGCATAGTGATATTTGGTATTGATTTTGGGCTAAAGCGTATAGGTATGGCAAAGGTATTGAATAATATTATTGTGCCTATGCCACCGATTTTACGCAAAAATCGCAGTCAAGCAAGTTTAGAATTTAAAAAGATTCTATTGCAACATTCAGATCTTAATAATACAGATCAAATAAAACTTATTTTTGGTTTATCATGTGTAGATAAGAATGATGAAATTATAGAATCTAAAAGAGATGAAATGCAAAGACGCATTAAGCATTTTTTGGGACTTATTGATTTTGAAGGCGATGTTATTTATATCGATGAATCTTATAGTAGCATTCAAGCACAAGATATGCTTAAAGACAGAAATTATCAAAATAGATTAAAATATAGAAAAAATGGCGTAATAGATAGTATTAGTGCGTGTATAATCCTAGAGAGATATTTAGAATCTATTGGGATCTACAATAAGAGGATATGATGAAAAAAATACATAATATTAAGCATATACCTGTACTGCTTGATTGTGTTGTTAATACTTTTGATATGCTTATAAATCCTCTTAATGTAAATTTTATAAAAAGTGATATTACTCATGATGTGAATATAAATATAATTGATTGCACCTTAGGGTTTGGCGGTATGAGTAAAGCTTTATTAGAAAAATATGATAATATTAATGTAATAGGTATAGATAGAGATATAGACGCAATAAAATATAATAAGGATTTAGAAACTAGATTTAGAAATAGAATAAAAATAATTCATGGAAGTTTTGGCGATGTATTGCCAAACATTATTAGCGATAAAAAATATCATATACATGCCATATTGGCAGATATAGGTGTTAGCTCTTATCAATTGGATACAATAGAGAGAGGGTTTAGCTTTAATTCTAAAGAACTCGATATGCGTATGGATATATCGCAACATTTAGATGCTAACATTATTCTTAATTCTTATAGTAAATATGAACTTGAGAGGATATTTAGAGAATATGGTGAAATTAGGGAATATAAGAAATTAGCAAATCTTATTATAACACAAAGAGCCAAAGGCAATATAACAAGTGAAGTATTGCAAGATATAGCACTTAAAGTTCATTCAAAAAGAGGTTTGCACCCTGCAACATTAATATACCAAGCCCTTAGAATTGAAGTAAATGACGAATTAGGGCAACTTTATAAACTCCTAAATGCATGTAAGAATCTTAATAATGTTTTAATTTGCATTATATCATTTCATTCATTAGAAGATAGAATCATCAAAGATACATTTAAGCAATGGACAAAAAATTGTATTTGTGAAGATAATGTATTAAAATGTGAATGTGGCAATAATAATGCAAAGGGCTTTAATCTCTATAAAAAACCATTAGTGGCAAGCCAACAAGAATTGCAAAACAATAAAAGGGCTAGAAGTGCTAAGCTTAGAGCATTTTATTTATTTGACAAATCGGAGAAATAAATATGATATATACAAATGTATTAACTGGCGGGATAGGTTGTGGTAAAAGTGTGGTTTCAAGGTATTTAATGCTTGAAGGATTTAGTATTATTGATGCAGATAAAATTGCTCATGCTCTATTAGACAAAAATGCTAATGTAATTGCTAGCAATTTTGGTAGTGATATAATATATAATGGAATGGTTGATAGAAAAAAATTAGGTGCTATTGTATTTCGAGATAGACAAAAAAAGATTCTTTTAGAATCTATTTTACATCCACTAATTTATAGTGAAATCACAAATCAAAGTGAAGTGCTAGAAACAAAAAAGAAACCATTTTTTGTAGAAATACCGCTTTATTTTGAATCTAAATTTACCTACAAAAATAGATTTGTTATATGTGTATATGCACCAAAAGATATACAGATTCAAAGAATTATGCAAAGAGATAAATTAGATACAAACCAAGCAAATCAAAGGATAGATTCTCAAATAGATATTGAAATCAAAAAAAATAAGAGTGATTTTGTGATTGATAATTCAAAAGACTTAAAATCCCTTGAAAAGAATATAAACGAATTTTTATTGATTTTTAGGAATGAATATAATGTGTGATTGCTCTACTCTTTTTGGTAAAGTAGCATTTAAACACTAAGCAAACATTTGGCATTGCAACTAAAAAATACAATTTTATTTAACCATTAATCTACTTTAGTTTTGTTAAACAACAATGCTATTTTTAAGTGTGTAATGCCTAATAGCAATCTCAAAATTTATTTGATTCTAAGTTATTTTTATATAGAATAGGCTTTTTATTTTATATAAAGGTTCTTTATGAATAAAGCTAGATATGTTTATTCGTCATTATTTGTTTTAATCCTTACCTCTATATTTGCATTCTTGTACTACGGGGGGGGGGGGGTAAAGGTTGGCTATATATCTGATATTAAGATAGATATTAACTCAACCATTGCACTATATAATAAAAACAATACTATACAGAAAGATAGCAAAAACTTTGAAACACAAAAAGATATATTTAATGATAGCAAGATTACTGAATATGTTTATTCATTTAAAATAGATACAAGAGATAAGATTTTTAGAAAGAGTGATATATTTAATATTTATCCAACTTTTGATAATTTACCAGATTCTATAACAAACATTTATATGAAAGACAAAGGCGGAAAATATGGTAATTTCATAAGCAATGAGATAATAAACTTTAAGTCTATTAGTAATTCTATAGAATTAAATAGAATAGAGCCCATACAATACACACTTAAGATGACAAAAAAAATTATTATTTGGTTTGTTGCTCTTATTGTTTTAGTTCCTTTGATTATTGTGAGATTTCATTCTATAAAAACATGCATGCTGAATATAGAAAATAGGATCTCTATATCACTTGAAAAACAACAAGATAATGTTATATTTTTACCACATTCAAATAAACTCTCATATATTGCATTTTATGCCTATATTGCATTTATAGGTGTTATATTGATATCACAATATTTAATGATGTCTGTTAATGGGGATGATTGGGAATTTGGTTCTACATATTTGAGTTTTTATGAGCCATACAAAACTTCACATCATTGGCAAAGAGGCAGACATTTTGTGGATATATTATTATCATTAAATATGCGTCCATTTGGTGAAATATTAGCTTCTTTTGGAATTGACCCGCTTTTGGCTTCCAATATTGTTGCATCTTTTTTTATATTGTTATTTTATTTTGTATTGTTTTTTTCATGTTCCTTGTTCATATGGATATTAAACAACAAAAATAATTTTAAAATGATTTTTGTTGTTGTGTCTTTAAGTATATTATTGATTGTAAAACAAATGATGCATTTCACTGTTGTGGGTGCCTACATTGGAACAGCTGGAATCTCCCTTTTAGTATGGTTACCTATAATATATTATTTATTTTATAACAAGGTAATATATTTTAGTTCTAACCAGTTTTTGAGTGTTGGTATTTTAATTTTTTTCATTTATTCGGCATCGTTTGTTACCGAAACTTCATCTTTACCTATGCTTGGCTTATCTATATTTGTTTTATTATATATGATTTATGAACATAAGTTTAAACAAATAAAACATTCAATATCTATCTACTACTATATTGCTCTATTCTTAATTTTAGTGCCAACCGCTTTTATACTTACTATGAAATCTGGGAGAGGGGAAGCACAGGTTAAAGATATAGCTGGAACATCATACATGAAAAATGCATTGGAAACTATAGGTAATTTTAGTTATTTTGGCAAATGGGTGATTATCCTAGGATTTATATATTTTATCTTTTTAGGTATTAAAGGTATAAAGAATAAATATTTTTCAAAGAAAGATTATATTAGAATTTCAACTTTATTTGTTGCGTTGCTTGGGGTTGTGGGATTTGCATGCATTAAAGTTCCCGGAATTTGGTTTGAAGCAATACTAATTTCTCTTGTATTATTTTCATTTGTTCTTGATGTGATTAAAAATAATAGTTTGATTTTTAAGACAATTTGTAGCTTCTTGTTGGTTTCGTTTATAGTATGTGGCGTATTGAAAGTTATAAGTACTTATGAAGAAAATTTTGAAAAATATTTTCATGACAATGCACAAAGAACACTTGTAAATCTATTTTTAGAAGCTGAGAAAAATGGTGATGATAAAATTATATTAACGAGAGAAGAAACCAAAAAGCACGGGATAGATAGTCAATATAGTCATGGGTTTTATTTAGGGTTAATATCCGCATGGATGCAAAAATACTATACAAAAAATTATATAAAAATTAAGATTATTGATTCCAATGACAACAATGAGTGAGTAATGGTGCAAGCACTATCACATTATGCTAAAATATCAAAAATATTTTAAGGGTATATATGATTTTATCTATTGTAATCCCATGCTACAATGAAGAAGAAGTAATAAGGCAAAGCTATAAGGTCATGTCAGATAAACTGAATGAGTTAATAAGGCTAAATTTGATTTCCCCTAAAAATTTCCTTTGTTTTGTGGATGATGGTAGCAAAGATTCTACTTGGCAAATATTAAATGATATAAATAATGAGTTAATGGCATTAGCCCAAAATAACAATTCACTAGATATTACCCCCCCCCCCCCATTGGAATCTAAACATGTTGCCACAGATTCTAAACAATTTATAGCCATTAAGTTATCTCGTAATTGTGGGCATCAAAATGCTCTTTTAGCTGGATTAGAATATGTTAGTGATAAATGTGATTATGCCTTAAGTATTGATTGTGATTTGCAAGATGATATATCAGTATTTAGCGAGTTTATACAAAAAGCAAAAAATGGTGCAGAAGTTATATATGGCGTTGGAAAAACTAGAAATAAAGATACTTTTTTTAAGAAATATAGTGCATTAGGTTTTTATAAATTAATGGAAATAATGGGTGTTAAGATTATGTATAATCATGCGGATTACAGACTATTATCACATAAAGCAATTAAATCACTACTAAATTTTAGCGAAGTCAATTTGTTTTTAAGAGGCATTGTTCCATTGATTGGGTTTAAAAGCGATATTGTTATGCATGATAGGTTAGAAAGATTTGCTGGGGATTCTAAATATCCTTTATCCAAAATGTTATCTTTTGCATGGAATGGTATAACAAGCTTTAGCATAGTGCCATTAAGGATTGTAAGTGTTTTAGGCATTATATTCTTTTTGTTGTCTATATTTCTTGGTTGCTACGCTTTATTTGTAAAATTTTTTGTTGGTGGTGTTGTTTATGGATGGGCTTCTACAATTGTCCCTTTGTGTTTTTTCAGTGGGATTCAGCTTTTAAGTTTAGGCATAATAGGAGAATATGTGGGTAAAATTTATGCAGAAACAAAAAGGCGTCCAAGATATTTTGTAGAACAAATTATTTAATGCTTTTACAATCTATGCGGTATAATATGCAAAGAAATTTAATCTCTTATGAATTATTTAATTTGTATTTCTGCTTGTTATACCTTGCTCGCAAGCTTTATTAATATTGTGTTTATTTTAGATTATTCTTTGCTGTATTAAGTGTATTAGCTTTTTGGTGTGATTTATCTTTTATATTTATTTGTTGCATAATTATGTGTTATAATTTCTACCTTACATACATTATTAACAATACAAATAGGAATTATCCATGAACTCCATAGTATTACAAAACCCAATTGATATGCACATACATTTGAGACAAGATTCCATGTTAGAATCCGTCCTGCCATACACTTCAAAACACTTTAGTGCGGCTCTTGCTATGCCAAATCTAAATCCACCCTTAATGGATTGCAATTCCGTGTTAAATTATAAGAATGATATTTTAAATATAGAGGGAGATAGTGGGTATTTTGTCCCCATTATGTCTTTATATATTAGCGATAATTTGAGTATAGAGGAGTTACATAAGGCAAGTAAAAATGGCATTAAAATACTAAAACTTTATCCAAAAGGTTCTACTACAAATTCAAGCAATGGTGTAAGCGAAGTACTTAGCAAACATTTATTGTCTTTGTTAGATGAGGCACAAAAATTAAGCATGATTCTAAGCATACATGGCGAAAGCTCTGGCTTCAGTATGCAAAGAGAAAAAGAATTTTTAGAAGTGTTTGAGGAATTAGCAACTTCTTTTCCAAAATTAAAAATTATCATAGAGCACCTTAGTGATAGACATTCAATAGAATCTATACATAAATATAAAAATCTATTTGGGACTATTACTTTACATCACATGCTTTTGACGCTTGATGATATTTTAGGAGGAAAATTAAATCCATTTGTATTTTGTAAGCCAATAGTTAAGACTCCTGCTGATAGAGATGCAATTTTAGAAACTGCTTTAAGTGGGGATTGTAAAATTAGTTTTGGTTCTGATAGTGCCCCGCACACTATTAAAGCAAAGTATGATGGTGCGGCTGGAATCTTTAGCTCTCCCATATTGCTTGAGGCATTGTGTAGTATTTTTGCAAAATATGATAAATTAGATAATTTACAAAATTTTATTAGTTTAAATGCACAAGAGATCTATGACATGCAATTTCCATTTACAAAAAAGATTACACTAAGCAGGGAATCTTTCATATTTGGAGATAAGATACCAACGCATGATGGCGAGATGAAGGTATTTATGGGTGAGCATAATTTAGATTATAAAGTTTGTAAAATAGATATTGATTGAAAATGATGAACAATTATGAAGATCTTAGATTTATGTTTTTATTTTGTGTTATGTGTAGTTGCTTGCATTTCATTTTTTATATTTAATTCTAACAAAGAGTTATATTTTTCTATCCCAACTTTCAATACATTGCAACCAAAAACATATGAGATATACGAAAATGATAAATGGAGTATTAGCAATTCTAATATAAAATCAATAGACATTGAAAGGATTGATGATACTCGTTACCTTATTAGCTATGTAGGTATAAATAACAATGAACAAAAACTATATGGCATTTTATTTTATCCAAACAAATATAGCACGCTAACACATGATGGCAAGTGGCAAAATATAGTGAATAATTCAAAAACAAAGAGTATAGAGCATTTATTATTTGCAAAAACTTCATTTTCTAACTCAACAAAACAACCAATATACTCATTTAACACCCCTCTTTTTAAAAGAGATGATTCTATGATATATTTATTATTCAATGCAAATATTTACTCTGACAAAAACTATTCAAGGATGTATATTTTTTCCGTACCCGTATCAGACATGATTGAATATTTAGAAAATAAAGAATCTAATTACAAATTTATATTTTCATTACACAATAAACCATATCTAAGTTTTGTTGCCAATATGAATGCATTTTTATCACACAAGCCTATTATAGCTTTAGGACAAACAGATAGCGATCTTACACATAACAATTTTATTTTACCTTTTTATATCAACTTAAATAATAATTCATCTTTATTTGGTATTTTTGATTCAAAATTCAATATACAAGAAACTATAAAAACAGATAACACATATTTATCAAAACCACTTATTATCCCTATTTATAATGACTATAAAAATCAAGGTGTAGATGATAATTCAATGGAAACCTCGCATACATGTATGGCATTTTATCGTTCAATGCAAGAGCATAATGATTCTAAGCTATATTATCAGTCATGTAAAATAGGCAATGGAACATTGAGTTTTAATGATTTAAATATAAGTAAAAATATCAAAGTCGGAACATCTCTTAATGCAGCTACCACCGGTAGCCATATTATATTGGTTTATACAAGTAAAAATGATTCTGTGTTGAATTTAGCAGCGTGGAATGGTGAAGATTTCATAAAAATAAAGGAATTGGATAGGCACACAAAGGGTAAAATTACTGCCTCAAGCATCGCCTCCTATGGTGACCATACATATATTGTATATAACAAAGAAATGCAGGACAAAATAAATGTAATAACTATTAACCAAGCATATATAGATAGTTTGATGACAAATGAAAATTAGATATTGTATTGCTTACAACACAACTTTATTGAATATGTAAGCTAAAATTGCTGTATAAATATTTATTTCCAAGCATTATAAACTATTGTAAGTATAATCATATATAAATTATCAATTCTACAATAAGGGCTAAATATTTTAGATTCTAAGCAGTAAAAGATTGCTATTTATTTAACCTTTACCGCTTTTAGACAATTTATTTACCATGAATTTTAATATATTATATTCATAGATTCCAAACGATATAACCTTATTATTTTATTCAAAATATCATATATCCCAAATTAGCCATTCATTCGCACCCAATACTTTTTCAACCTCAATCTTTAATGCTGTTAGCAATACATTAAAGCTATCAAAATCTCCTGTCAAACAACCACAACTAAATTTATGGCAATT
>JARHYT010000075.1 GCA_029264775.1 Helicobacter sp.
TGGAATGTATCTAAAGTGGGAGATATGTCAGAGATGTTTTATGAAGCAACAAGTTTTAATCAGGATATAGGTAAATGGGATGTATCCAATGTGGAAAATATGTGTAATATGTTTAAAAATAGCCCATTGGAAAATAATATGCCTAAATGGTATAAAGAATAAAGGATAAAGTAATGTCAAATAATATTATTAAATATAGTCCATCTACAAGAGAAGAATTACAAGAACTTTTGAAAAATAGAAAAGTAAAATTAGATGAAATGGATGTGAGTAAAGTAACAGATATGAGTTTTTTGTTTAGCAAAAGCAAAAGAGATTTTTCAGGAATTGAGAGTTGGAATGTATCAAATGTAGAAAATATGGCTCATATGTTTGCAGGAGCTACAAATTTTAATGCAGATATATCAGCTTGGAATGTATCAAATGTAAAAGATATGAGTTATATGTTTTTGCGAATAAAAAAGTTTAATAGTAATATAGGTAAATGGGATATATCAAGCGTTAAAGACATGAGCTATATGTTTAGTGGAAACAAAAGCAAAGGTTTTTCAGGAATTGAGAACTGGGATGTCTCAAATGTAGAAAACATGAGCGGTATGTTTGATAGTTCAAGAGGTTTTAATCAAGATATAGGAAAATGGAATGTATCAAATGTAAAAGATATGAGTTATATGTTTCAAAATGCAAAAAGGTTTAATCAAGATATAGGAAAGTGGGATGTCTCAAAGGTAAAAGATATGCGCTCTATGTTTTTGCAAGCAGAAAGTTTTAATCAAGATATATCAGATTGGAATGTCTCAAAGGTAGAAAATATGGGCGGTATGTTTCAAAATGCAAAAAGTTTTAATCAAGATATAGGAAAGTGGGATGTCTCAAAGGTAGAAGATATGGGCGGTATGTTTTTGCGCGCAAAAAGTTTTAATCAAGATATAGGAAAATGGGATGTCTCAAAGGTAGAAGATATGGGCGGTATGTTTTTGCACACAGAAAGTTTTAATCAAGATATAGGAAAGTGGGATGTCTCAAAAGTAAAAGATATGGGAGCTATGTTTTGTGACGCAGAAAGGTTTAATCAAGATATAGGAAAATGGGATGTCTCAAAGGTAAAAGATATGGGCTCTATGTTTCACAATGCAAAAAGTTTTAATCAGGATATATCGGGTTGGGATGTCTCAAAAGTGGAAGATATGAGTTTTATGTTTTGTGACACAGAAAGGTTTAATCAAGATATAGGAAAATGGGATGTCTCAAAAGTAGAAGATATGCGCTTTATGTTTGCTGAAGTTACAAATTTTAATGCAGATATATCAGATTGGAATGTATCAAATGTAAAAGATATGAGTCATATGTTTCAAAATGCAAAAAGTTTTAATCAAGATATAGGAAAATGGAATGTCTCAAAGGTAGAAAATATGAGTTATATGTTTTGTGACGCAGAAAGGTTTAATCAAGATATAGGTAAGTGGAATGTCTCAAAGGTAAAAGATATGGATTATATGTTTAACAAAGCAAGAAAGTTTAATCAAGACTTATCAAATTGGAATGTGCCAAGTTTTACAGATATGTCCATTATGTTTGATTATACGCCATTGGAAAACAACCCACCTAAATGGTATAAAAGGAGAAAGTAATGCCAAACAATCTTAAATATAATCCATCTGCAAAATTAAAAAATAAATTTAGATGAAATAAATGTGAGCAAAATAACAGATATGAGCGATTTGTTTTGTGAAAGCTTAAGAAAAAATTTTCAGGAATTGATAATTGGAATGTAAATGTATCTAATGCAACAAATATGAGTCGTATGTTTCAAAATACAAAAAATTCAATCAAGATATGATGTTTCGCAAGTAAAAATATGTCATGTATGTTTCGACTTGATGTAAAATTTAATCAAAACCTAAACAATTGGAACACCTCAAAAGCAACCAATATAAGAGATATATTTTTTCAAACAAATTTTAATCAAGATATAATTAATGCACAGCATAAGACTTACTTAATATATGCAAATAATGCCCCTTTTAATTAGATAATACATTATAAATACAAACAATAGCATTAATGTTTGATATAATTGTAATTTTCATAAAGGAAGTATATGCAAAGACAAATTAAAGATATACTAGAACAACTCGGGATTCATGATTTGGATGAGGCGATTATATTTGCAAGGCAAGTATATCAGTATGCTGTAGATAAGAAAAAAGGCAACAAAACAGACACGCAAACACAAATTAACAAAGCATCTACACATCAACCGAAAGTAAGAGAACATTTAATGCGTCTAGTAAAAGATATATCTGTTAATCTCGGCGATATAGATACTTCTTTAATTACAAACATGAATAGTGTATTTAGCGATTCTCAAAGAATAGATTTTAGCGGTATAGAATCTTGGAATGTATCAAATGTTACAAACATGTGTCATATGTTTAAAAACGCAATACATTTTAACGGAGATATAAGCAAGTGGGACATATCAAAAGTTACCGATATGGAAGGCATGTTTTCTAACGCAAAGAGTTTTAATCAAGACATAGGAAAGTGGAATGTATCAAATGTAAAAAATATGCAAAGCATGTTTAAAAATGCAAGTAGTTTTAATCAAAATATAGGAAAGTGGAATGTATCAAGGGTTACAACTATGAAATATATGTTTGAAAATGCAAATAGTTTTAATCAAAATATAGAATCTTGGGATGTTTCTAGTGTTACTGATATGAGCTTTATGTTTAAAAATGCAAGTAGTTTTAATCAAGACATAGGAAAGTGGAATGTATCAAAGGTTGTGGCAATGGAGAGCATGTTTGAAAATGCAAATAGTTTTAATCAAAATATAGAATCTTGGGATGTTGCAAAGGTTACAAATTTTAGCTATATGTTTGAAAATGCTACAAATTTTAATAAAGATATAAAATCATGGAAAATATCAAACAATGCAAATATTAATGGCATGCTTAGCGACTCTATCAAGCTAGCGGATCTAATAGAAACATGGCATATAGCAAATCAAGATAAAGTGAAAAATACTTTTGATATTCAAATTGATGAAGAAAAAGAATTAAATATTTTATTATCTAAGAAAGATAGCTAATATTCAATCAAAATACATTAATGCAGCATAACACACTATAATGAAAGACAAAGTCTCACATATAAATATTATTAACAATGATAAACACAAAATAAAAGATTTTATAACAACACAGCCCTATTTTGTAAATATCATAATATGGATAAAGATTCCTTTAGCACATTGTGTATTTATCAAAATATCTTTAATATTCAATATGTTTATTAATAAATACTTAATTTTGCTCCTTTATTCTATATTATTGATTCTAAAAATTACATAAACGCCTACTTGAGTATAAGAAATCTTAAGCACTGCTTGCAATTACGCCTTTTTAGGTTTTAATACCATTAAATATATTATTGTTATATGTTTTTAATAACTTTTAATCATGTTTTACATGAGTTAAAGATTTTAGTTGCTCAAAAAAGCTAATTGCCCTATACTAATACTATAATCATTGCATGGTAATCGCGGGAAAAAATAGGTTATATTGTTATCTTTTAAGACTTGCTTGGTACGCAAGCAAAGCAAATAATTTACAAATACACCACCACCAAACAAGGCATGATTTGTACCTATGAGCTTTAATGATTCTAATATTATATAAGCTAAAGTATCAATGAATTTAAAGGCTATAATGCCTTTATCAATACCATTAATAGAATCTAAAAACATAGATTCAAAGCATTCTGTTAAATCTATCTGCCCATCTTTTATGGTGAAATTATAAGGGATAAATGGATGTGTTAATATTTCAGATAATGCCTTATTTAATGTGTTTAATTCTAGTTTATTAAAATTAATTGCATGTTGTAATGCAAAAGATGCAATCATTTCTCCGCTTTGTCCTTCATAATCAATATGATTTAATCCTAAAAAAAATCCCGCTATGTCAAATAATCGTCCAACAGAGCTTGTAGAAGGTGCATTTAATGTATTCTTTTGCATGATTTTTAATATATTAATTTCTTGTGTTTTATAGAATCTAGATTCTATAAAATCTATTATGTTATCCATATTATTACTTAAGGCATAACTATATGTTAATCTTACACAATCTTTTATGTATTTCTCTCCTCCTAGTATTTTAAATGGTTTAAAATATAATTTTCTTTCTACTGACTTAAAATCACCAACTAAAAATTCCCCTCCCCAAATACTTTTATCATCACCCAAACCACTACCATCAAATATAACGCCAACACCATGATTTATTTGAGATTCAAGTAAAAGTGCATTTAAATGTGCATGGTGATGTGATACCAAATACAAGGGAATATTGTATTGTTGTGATAATGCTTGTGCTATTTTAGTGCTTTCATATTGCATATGTTTATCAGCTACCAAAATATCTGGCTTACCATAAATATGTGTAAAAAAATTAAGCCTATCTTTAAAATACTCAATATTATTAACAGAAAATAAATCTCCCATATACGGGCTTACTACAATATTGTTCTCTTTGCCAAATGCAAATGAACTTTTTTGCATAGCACCAAAAGCTAAACACAAATGCTTTAAATATAAAGCATCAAATCTTAAGTTAAGCGGTGCAAATGAACGAGATAATCTTATTGAGCGTAACTTAAAAATAGAATGTACGCAAGAATGAGACTCCATATTATCAAATGAAAAATCAATGCCTTGAAAAATACTATCATCAAGCTTATTTAATATATCTCTTTCATAATCCAATATATAAAAGTCTTTGTGTTTAGGTATGTGCTGTGTGATATTATCAAGATTTAGTTGTGCTATATTTGTTGCTATCATATCCCCTTTATTATTAGCGGAGGTATAAATAATTACAAAATCATCAGGTAAATATTCAAAAAGCGTGATAAGCATAGGAGTGTATGGAATCATAACTCCTATAGTATTCATATTACACACTTCTTTTGACAAGTCTGTATTAATATTCTTCAATGTAACTACTATTGGGGCTTGCTTACTTAGCAACACAGATTCTAACTCCTCTGTTAATATGGCTATATTCTTAAGCGTATTAAGTTTAGCCATTACTACAAAGGGTTTATGCCTCCTTGATTTTATAGATCTAACATATTTTATTACCTCATCATTTTTCGCATTAGCTATATATGCAAATCCACCCAAACCTTTGTATAGAATTATTTCGTTGTCTTCTAGTCGCTTTGCTACCCCCTTTATTGCGTCATTATCATATGATTCTATATCTTTATCTTTGTTTTTATAATTGTATAGATAAATATTTATTTTACAATTATTGCAACTTATTGGTTCTGTATGGAATCTTCTATTACTCATATCAAAGTAATCATTTTCACAATACTTACATAATTTAAAATCCTTCATGCTAGTATTTTTTCTATCATATGGAAGTTTATATAAAATGCTATATCTTGCCCCACAATTTACACAGGAGCTAAAGGCGTACTTATAAAATCTAGAATCTCTTGTTTGCATATCATTTAAGCACGAATTACATATTTTAAAATCTAAGGGTAATTGCATTTGCAATGTGTTTTTATCGCTAATTTGTGATGGCAATATATCAAACTTGTTATTGCTCCTATATTGTAAATCAATGGAGTAATGAATAGATTCTACAAATATTTGTTTTGGCACATATAAATTACTTAAAATATATATAGATCTATCAAGCAAATCCTTAAAACCAGCATTTAATATATATTGCTTAGATACAACATGTTGCTGATTATGAATAAAAAGTGAAATAAAAAAAACTTGTATATTATATTTTGTTAAATAAAAATCATTTGTGCAATCTATAAAAAACATTATATCTACACAATGGCTTATATTCCTTACAAAGCCATGCAAATTTAATGAATTAGCTAAATTTGCTATAAAGGGGCGAAACCCAACTCCCTGTATAGTGCCAAACACATTGATATTAAAACCAAAAGATTGATTATCTTGAGATGTCGCAAGCAGAAACCTATCCATAGATTCTATAAAATCTTGTATAATCTCTAACTCTAAAACCTGTTTGTGATTAGTGTTAATATATTGCATGTTTTATTACTTAGTTTATCTCGCTTAAAATAAGCACCTATTCTACTATATTTGAATAATTTTTATTTTAATAGATTTATAAATTACTAAATTTTAAGTATAATCATTTCTCAATATTAAGAAATAGGGTTTGCTATGTATTCTTATATATTTTACATGATTATTTGGTCTGTTTGTTTTATAATGATTATCCCTGTTATATTCGTGGGTATTATATATGTCTTCATGAGTAATAAAACTCCAAAAAAGACTGAAGATACTCTAAAAATTATGTATGAAATAATAAAAGGTGCAAAGACAAAACAAGCATTTATGGCATCTATAGAGCAGTTTAAGAAAAAATATGGTGTCGTAACAGATGAAGGTCAGCTTGATTTATGGCTTCAATGTATAAAAGAGTTGGCACATTCAACAAATTGGGATACAGATGCAATAGCTAAATTCGGTCAAGAAATGGAAGATAAAAACCCAACATATGCAAAAAAAGTTTCTGTTGCAATAGCAACTGTTCTTAAAACAAAAGAGCAGAAAAAATAATTAAGGTAAATTCATGAATAAATTAGCAATATATCCGGGCACATTTGACCCAATAACAAATGGGCATTTAGACATTATAAAAAGAAGTAGTAAAATGTTTGAAAAGGTTATCATAGCTGTTGCTAGCTCCGATATAAAAAATCCGCTATATTCATTGACACAAAGAGAAGAGATGATAAATCTTGTATTGCAAGAATGCAAAAATGAAATTTTAAATGTTAGCTGCACAACATTTAGCAATCTATTGGCAAATTTAGCAAAGCAACTAAAAGCAAAGGTTATAATAAGGGGATTACGCGTTGTAAGTGATTTTGAATATGAATTGCAAATGGGGTATGCCAATGCTTCTTTAAATAACGAGCTTGATACTATATATTTCATGCCAACCCTAAAAAATGCCTTTATTAGTTCCTCTATTGTAAGGAGTATAATTTTACATAATGGACAATTTGAGCATTTAGTCCCAAAAAGTATTCATGAATACATAAAACAAAATAGCATAAAAAGAATATAAATGAAATATTTTGTTATTGAAGGTATTGATACAAGTGGAAAAACAACGCAATTTAATCTATTAAAACAAAAAATATCCTATGTTGATTTATACGAATATAAAGATTCCAAAGATATTATTATGCTTAATGAGCCGGGCGGAACAGAAATTGGAATCGCAATTAGAGATATACTTTTAAATAGAACATATGATATATCAAATAGAAGTGCATTCTTACTTTTTTTGGCACAAAGAGCAGAAATTTTTGAGCGTATAAAAAATCTAAAAAATATTATCATTTCAGACAGAAGTCTTATATCTGGCATTGCTTATGCACATGCTTTAGATATAAAAGTCGCAATAGAGTTGAATTTGTTTGCAACACAAAATATTTTGCCACAAAAAATTGTATTCTTGGAATTATCAAGAGATACATTAAAACAAAGGCTAAAAGATAAAAAATTGGATAAAATAGAAGAATTAGGTATAGAATATCTGCTGGATACACAACAAAGATTTATTGATGTTTTTGAATATTTAAATAACATGCAATATGACAATATTACGAAAAAACCGGAGATTTTAAGGTTGAATGCAAATCTATCTAGGGAAGAATTAAACGAAAAAATCTGTATGTTTTTTGGAATCTAAATGTATTGTGCCATTTGTGGAAAATTGAAATTTAATATTATATGTAAAACATGCCTTGATACATTATCTCACATAGAATCAAAACGAGAACTTACTAATGGATTCAAGGTTTTTAGCACATTTGCTCTTAGTGAATTAAAACTTCTCATAGCAAGTAAAAATAATATTGTTGGAAGTAGAATATTAAAGCAATTGGGCAATTATGGAATAAAAAAATTTTTTGATCACCATAAATCACTTTTAAAAATTAATAGGCAAGATATAGCAATTGTATGTGTTAGAAACAAAAATGTTGGTGCATATTCGCATAGCGCCATCTTAGCCAAATGCTTTAAAAAATATGGTTTTAATGTGTATTACAATGCACTTATAATAGGAAATGATATTAAATACGCACGCCTTAATAAACAACAAAGGCAAGAAATTAGTAGAAATTTTGAATTTACATTAAACAAAAAAAATCTAGGTGTTATCATAGTTGATGATATAATCACTACAGGACAGACACTATTAGAAGCAAGCAATGAAATTAGAAAATGCAATTATACACCACTATTTGCATGGACTCTTTGTGATTCTAGGTTTTAATACTGACTTTAATATTTTCATAGCTAGAAAATTGCGTAAATAAAAAGTAGTAATATTCTATAATATACTTATTGCTTAGAAATAATGTTTATGATTCTTTAGTAAAAACAGGCAACATGCGACTAAACCTAGTTTAAAAAATTGTGATACAATTGCCCGTGCATAGTGTAGTGTTCTATAAGAACTACAGCAAATATTAGTTTTAAAGGGTTGTTATGAATAAAATTATTGTTTTTGGTGTTGGCGTTGTTGCTAGATATATCTATAATAAAATTGATTTATCTAACAACAAAATTTTAGGATTTGTAAATCCATATACATTTAATACGGATACGATTAAAGAATTTGAGGGTTATCCTGTATTTGGAATCAATGAAATTAATGACCTTAATTATGATTTTTTGTTAATTGCAAGTGGAAATATTAGTGATGTAAAAAACAAAATTGTAGAGGTTGGACTAGACATAAATAAAGCAGTAGCATTTATGGTTGATTTTGATAATGATGCGTTTTTTTCTGATTTATCAAAAGAGATAAACAGAAAATATGCAGAATTCTTAAATGACAAACACATGAATATTATTGTCCCAAGTTATGAGAGAAATAAATTTTTTCCCGTGAGCATGGAGTTTTCTTCTAATGCAAATATGCACGATAATGATTTTGTAAGATATAAGCAATTAGAACTAATTGCTCAAAGCATTTATAACAACGGCATAGAAGGCTCTGTGGCTGAATGTGGCGTTTATAAAGGCAAGTTTAGCAAAAAAATTAATGAATGTTTCCCTGATAGAAATTTGTATTTATTTGATACTTTTGAAGGTTTTGATGAAAGGAGTATTAGAAGTGAAATGTCAATGGGGGGGGGGGGGGTGAATGTTCCCACACATTACGAAATAAAATAGAGTCTATGGAGGCTAGGTTTTCAGATACCAATGTTGAGCATGTATTGCAACAAATGCCCTTTAAAGATAAATGCATTGTAAAAAAAGGATTCTTTCCTCAAACATTTGATCTAGATTCAAGTGAAAAATTTGCTTTTGTTAGTTTAGATATGGATTTATACCAGCCCATTTTAGATGGGTTAAGGGTATTTTACCCCATACTTAGCAAAGGTGGTTTCGTGATGGTTCATGATTACAACAATAATAGCTATTCAAGATGTAAAGAGGCAGTCGATCTGTTTTGCAAAGAGAACAGCATAACTGCAATTCCTTTACCAGATTTTTTTGGTAGCATTTTGATAGTCAAACAATGAGTTATTCAAGAATCCTTTTTATCATATTGTTATTTAATCTCTTATTTATTGATGATATATGAAGTTTATTATACGATAACAATATATCGTATAAATCTCCTGAATCGATCAGATAATAATTATATATATGATTAAATAAAGATTGTTGATTAAAAATTTCTTTACCACTTATTAAAACATTGCTAAAATGTGCTACTTCTAGTGGATTATGTCCGCCTACTTTTACAAATGCACCACCAAGTATCACTATATCACTTATTGCATATAGGTTGATTAATTCACCCATTGTATCAATTAATAATATATTTTCTTTTATAGAATCTAATTGCAAATTATTAGTTTGTAGGTTGCTAAATTTTAATGTATTAAAATATTGGTTACAAATATTATACACTTCGCCAAATCTCTCCGGATGACGAGGAACAACTATTAATAATGGATTTTCACTTCCCTTTTTTATATTCACTGCCTCATATTCATTATTCAACCATTGCTTGCTATTATCTGCATAATCTATCAAATCTTTATTTGATTGTTTGCTACATGATTCATAAAATTTTTTGAAGGCATTTATTATTATCTCTTCTTCGTCGTGATGTGTACTGGCTGCAATAATCACTAATCGTTTTGCTCTATTATAGTGTTTTGTAATTATAATATCATTTGTAATTTTTATATTACCTAATGTTTCAACTCTATTTGCACCTAATATTTGCAATCGATTTGTATCATCATCACTTTGCGACAATACTAAATCAACATATTTCAATAAATAACTATAAAAAAATTTAAATCCAAGATAGCGTTTAAAACTTCTTGTAGAGATTCTAGCATTTATAAGCCTTGTGCTTGCCCCACTTTTTTTTGCATGTACAAATAACATAAGCCATAATTCTGCTTCAAACACAAAAAGTTTGTTGCAAGTAGGTGCAGTAAATGGTATAAAAGTCTCAAATGCTAGATAATCTATTGTTATATTCTGCTTATTGCCATATAGTTTTTTAGCTTGATTAAAACCAGTTTGTGTAATAACACTAAGAAATAAACTCTGTGTGGTAGGTATAGATTCTATTAGCTTTTGCAATGATTGAATCTCTCCAACAGAACATGCATGCAACCAAATATCATAATGCTGTTTTGAGTGATTTGTTGGATGTATAAACCTAGCAGGAATACTTTCTTTATATTTTTGTTTAAATGATGTGAAAAAAAGGAATGGTATGGATAGTACATGTGCTACGCACATTAGTACATAATATAACAATGTCATTTAGCATTATCTTGTGCTTCTAGCATATCCGCATCATAGAGTATGCGACCGCAATGCGGGCAGTGTATTATATCGTCTCCTTTTCTTATATCAGATATACTTTTGTCATTAAGTTTAATAAAACAACCTCCGCACGCCTCTTTATACATTGCTATTACACTAGAATTGCCAGCCCATTTTCTAATTTTTTCATAAAGTCTTAAAACAGTAGCTTCCATCTGGAGTGCAACCATTTGTCTTTTAGCACTTACTGAATCTTGCTGTGTTTTGATCTCATTAACAGCATCTTTACAACTAGATTCAATAGCTAAAATTTCTTCATCAAGTTTTACTATGTTAGAATCAAGAGTCATAATGCGTTCTTTTGATGCTTTTATTTCTCTTTCTAGTGATTCTATTTCATTATTAAAACTTACGCTTTTTTCACGCAATATGCCCTCTTCCATATCAAGATTTTTCATCTCTTTTTCACTTTTGCTATCTTTAATCCTTGCTTTTATTTTATCAATATCAGCAGAAATTACAGCTAATTCTTCATTACTCTTTGATAATCTTTCTTGACTTTGCTCAATCTTTGCTTGCAATTCCTCTTTTTCTTTTATTGATAATGTTTTTTCATTTGTCTTAGCATATACAGGGGCTTTTTTTTCCTCAATAAGCGGATTATATTTTGACACCTCTAAATCTAATAAATTCACTTCAATAAGTTTTTTTAAATTGTTATTCATTAAATTCTCCTAGACATAATGGAATGGATTGTGTGAATTTGAAATTATAGCTTGAATATTATGTTTTTGCAAAATTTTTGCCACCAAATCAGCGAAAATACACTCACTTTCAAAATGTGGAACATCAATAAAACTAATATAATTACTTTTTGCTATCATAGCATCATGATATTTAATATCGCCAGTAATAATGCAATCTCCGCTATTTGCAATACAATAAGAAGAGGCATTACTGCCGCATGTAATATAGATATTGTTTATTGCATCACTACCATGTGAATATCGTATAGTATCCATATTTAGCATTTGCTTTATATGAGATGCAAGTAATATAGGAGTTAAACTTAATTGTTTTTTACATGTATAAATTAGACTAAAGTCTTGCTCCCTTTCATATTCATAACCAAATTTATCTAAGCACAATCTCTTGGCAAACGCACTATTTAAATGTGTTTTATCAAAATTTGTATGCATAGCTATGACACATATTTCTTTTTGCATGCAAATTGAGAGTAAATTACATGGATATATATTCGTATGAAATGTACTTAATGGCTTAAAAATCAATGGATGATGCACAACAACTAAGCTATTTGGTGCAACGGATTCTAATATTTCAGAATCTAACTCTAACGCAACATAGATATTATTAAAATCACACTCAAAGCTACCAACATTTAAACCGCTATTATCCCATTTTGCTTGTAATTCAAACGGACTTATAGAGTTTAATATATTATAAATATCTAGTACTTTCATATTCACTCTTTCGTTTCAAAATGTAATACTATTTTATAGATCGTTTGTATTGATTGTTCTCAAATATCCATTTTCAGACAACATAACATATAATTTACCTAAGACTACTTTTTTAGTTTCTATATCTAAGTTACTATCTTCTATATGTTGTTTTAAGATTCTTTCAATCTCTTTTGTATCATAATCTAAGTCATCAAGAACATCAACTATTGTTTGTGCTTCAAGTAAATTTTCAATCTCATAACCTTTGTTTAAATCATCATCAAATATTACACTAAACTCTGTTGGATGTGTAAATAAATTATGCCTCATGCCCAATACTTCTTGGTAAGCCCCAACAAGAAAAAAGCCCAAGAAATACTCCTCTTTGGATACATCAACATCATGTAAAAATAGCGGTGTTTGTGGATTAAAAGAAATCTCCCCATCGCTATCACAAGTTATATCCCAAAGACTTGCAGCACGCGTTGGACGGCGATTCAATCTATCAAGTGGCATTACGGGAAAATTTTGTTCTAATCCCCAATAGTCAGGCAAACTTTGAAAAAAGCTACAATTTAATAAGTATCTCTCTTGCACGCTTTTTTGAATCTTTAAAATTTCATTATGATTTTTATATTTTAACAATTTAATTACCTTTTTTATAATTAAATGCACAAGCACTTCTGTATTGCTTCTATCTTGTAAATCAATATAACCCAAATCAAATAAAGTTAGCAAAGATTCCATATGATCAAGGCTATCATGTAAATATTCAATAGCATTTTTTTCTGTTATAGAGTTATACAAGTCATTTAGCTCCTCTACTAATTGCGGATTATTATCTTTTAGTTTTAAAACATTTTCATCATATTCTTGAGAAAATAACTCCAACACAGGCGCTATAAGTACAGCATGTGATGCTGATATAAATCTACCAGATTCTATAAAAATATCTGGCTCTAACTCATTTTTGTTTCTTGCTATTTCTTTTAAACTAAACACAACATTAACGCTAAACTCAGCAAGAGTATAATTTTTACAATTCATATTTTCATGCTGTGCGTATTCTACTGCTAAGCCACCACCAATATTAACTGCTTTTAAGTTGCTTGCACCCATTTTGCGTAATTCAGCATATATATTTCCAACCTCTCTAATAGCTTTTTTAAGTGGTGAAATATCACTAATTTGACTGCCTATATGAAAATGTATCATTGTAAATTTATGTAAAAGCCTTGATTTCTCTAGCATTTTCATGGCTTGTAATAGCTCTGTTGAGGTAAGCCCAAATTTAGAAGTAATGCCTCCACTTTTTGCCCAAATACCAGCACCAACACTATGAAGTCTGATTCTAAGCCCTATATTTGGATATGGTTCTGACATCTCACTAGCAATTTCTATGATTGTTTCTAATTCGTTCAAACCCTCTATTGTAAGTGTTATATCGTGCCCCATATTTGCTGCTATGAAACCTAAGCTAATCATCTCTTTATCTTTGAATCCATTTACGGTTATTGGACTCCCTTTGTTTGTATAAGCCATAGCTACTATTAGCTCGGATTTACTCCCAGCCTCCAAACCATAACATTTATCTTGACTTAATTCAACTAAGGGTAATACAAAATTTGGCATTTGATTTACTTTTAGTGGAAATACCGCCTTGAAACTACCCTTATAATCATACTCTTTTATACAAGATTCAAACGCATTATAAACTTTTTGAATTTGATTATCAATGAGATGAGGGAATCTAATTAATAATGGACCCCTATAACCTTTCTCTCTAACCTCTTTCACTATGTCAATTAAAGCCGGTTTAGACTTGTAATTAACTCTTACCACACCACCATCAATAATAAAATCATCATTTGACCAAAGTTTAATACCATAATCAACCATTTAAAGACCTACCACTCATGTTAATCTAGCTATATGCAAATAAAGTGCATATTCTAGCAAGTTTTATTGAAATTTTAAAGATTTTAAATTCATGTTGCTATGTTATAATGATATTTTATCAAGTATAGTTCTTTGTTTTTAGAATCAATTATGCCATTTTATTGAATGCAAATGCTTTGGTTTGTAAAAACCAAACTTGCCTATTACATGCAATTTAATTCTTGTTAAAAGTGCTATTTTTTGTAGTTTAATTAAATTATTTGGATTAAAACTAAAAAGTAATTCATATTCCTCTCCGCTTTGATATACTTGTTTTTGAATATTATAAAAACTTAGAAAATGTAAATTATTTATAGATTCTAGTCGTTTTATTTCGCTTGATAGCCCATCGCTAATATCCATGCAAGCATTTAAAAATCTATTTGCCTTTAATATAAATCTATCCCTTAGTGGTGGGGTTGCAAACTTCATGTATGGATTTAGTGATTCTATTGTATTTAATGGAATCTTGTTTATTGTTGCACCATAGCGTATCAATCTTGTTAAGGTTTTTATGCTATTTCCCAGATTCCCATTTCTATTGCTTGTATAAGCTAGATAATCCCCATTTTTCACGCTATCCCTACCAATATAGTTTTTTATTAATTTGCCTATCATTGTTATATGAAATTCCAATTTATCACCACATATAGTATCTCCACCAATTATGTATATATTATATTGCCTACATATTTGATTTATACCTTTAATGATTTCTTTTATATTGTCCCTCGTAAAATATGAAGGGATGCAAATAGATAATAAGGCATACTTTGGCAAAGCACCAGAACTAAATATATCAGATATATTTACAATAAAGGCTTTCTTAGCCAAATTCTCATAGCTTAACCATTGATGTGGCACTACATATCTGTTTAGCTTTGTTATGTCTATATATTGTTTCATTGATGTTTGATTATAATGGTTTATTTTATTGGGTAATCTAAAATGTATATCTTGCACAAAACTATCCATAGCAATGATATATTGTTTATTTTTATTTGGTGTATTACCATTATACAATAGCTTAGATAGCCACGCGCAATCATCATTTAAATCTTTTGTTATGCCCGTATTTTTTAATTCTTTTATAAAAAATGTTTCTTTATCCATGCATTCACCTTTACTTAGATTCTATAATAGCATAAATACTTCTCGATTAATTTTAATTAAAAAACATGTTATAATACACTAAATCGCAACTAGGAGTAGTTACAAAGCATGGATAATTCTAGCGATATAGAACATAAGAAAGAAAAAAACATAAATGATACAGAAACTGCAACGCATGATGAAAATACAAAAACCTTAAAAAACAATAATAATTTAGATATACACAATACACAAAATGAAGTTATAAATATGGAAGTCAATTATGTGTATGATTATAGGCAGTTTGATAGCAAACAAAACAATGATGATAAATCGGATATAAGTAATTTGGATAATCACAAAAACTTAGAATCTAATATAACCATAGAATCAAAAGAAAATGAAATCAATGATGTGGAATATGAAACAAATACTCATGATTCTACACAGGCAAGTCAAACCGATGAAAACAACCTAAATAATGATAATAGTGAAAATGCCACCTCGCACAACAAGGATAACGAACAAGCACAAGATATAGAAGTAGATATGATTATGCTTGATAAAAACACAATAGAACAAGATATAGAATATTCAGATATGAGTATAGAACAAAAAATAGAAAATTTAATAGATAAAAAAGATATAACAAATAAAAAAGATTCTAGTAATACGATCTATGAAAATGCAATTGATGATGATTTTTTAGATGATATTTTGTTTCATAAAAATGATAAAAAAAAGGTTAAAAAATATCAATACAATTTTAATTACATTCTGTATTCAAAAAGACTTTTTATAAGCATAGCATTACTTGCTAGCTTTATAGGTTTATATACTGGATACTTATTGTTTGGTTCTACTTCACTTGGGGTATTATGGAAACTCAATCATACAAAAGAAACATTAAGTAAAGAAGTTGAAGAATACAAACAAGAAAATGCACAACTACAAAAAAAAGTTCTTGAATTAAAGGCATTAGAACCCAAATAACTACAATGTAATGAAAGATAGCTATGATATGAAGTAATTATATTTAACTTTGTGTGCATAATAAATATACTATCATTGAAATAAATATTGCGAATTTCAATAGGCAGGATCTTATTATTAAAATATTTTTCAATATACAATAGCTTAAAACACAAATATTTAGCTAAGGTCATGTGCTATAAATTTATTAAAAGTTATCATGTGCAATTTTTATTCTCAATTACTAGTATCTAGTTTTACCAATAAAACTGCATTATAAATATAAAATTACAAAAACATGATACTATGATACTTCAATCTTTATAAGGATAAATCATGCAATTGAGGATAAGAAAAAATACAAGCAAACAAGATTCTGTATATAAGGATGCTAGCATTGTAGCATGTGTTACGAGTGGTGTTAATGTTTATATAAACATTAATGAAAAAAATCAACAAGGTGATAAAAAAAGCACAAAAAAGGTGATTTTTGATTGCATTTGTTTAGGTGCAATGGAAGGTGTTAAATATATAGCAAAACAAAAAATTAGTAAAAACTTTAAAAATCAAAAGTCAAATATTGTGATAAAAGGTACTCAAAGCAGTTTAAAGTCTGGATTAAAAACATGTGGCGGGATAGCTTTTAATCTTGGTGTGCAAATAGCAATGAAATCAGTTAATGATTTGGTAAAACTCAAAAATGGCAAAATTAACAATGATGAATGTATAAGGAACATAAAAACAAATACATGTAGTGTTGTTGGTAGTTTTATTGTTGCTAGAGGATTCACTCTAGTTGGCGGAGTTATGTTGTCTGGTGTTGGTGCTGTCGCTATAGGAATAGCTGGAGCATATGCAGGAGAGTATGTGGGTAAAAAAATAGCTAAAAAATTATTTTAATAGGTTGTATAAAATGTTATAGCAATTAAAAATTTATACTTGTATCAGCTATAGTGATTATAAAAAATTACAAAAATATAAATCATCTTAAAAATACCATGATAATCCTACATTATATTGTAATGTTTGTGTTTGTAAATAGTTTATTTTATTTTGTGATAAGAAAATATTATAATATTTAGATTCTATAAAAATATC
>JARHYT010000090.1 GCA_029264775.1 Helicobacter sp.
CCGGGTATATTGATAAGAGAAAAAGCAAATTCAAACTCATGTTTATTCTCACCCCAATCGTTTTTAAATCCCATGTTAGCAGGATTATAATAACTTGCATCAGCACCCCTAGCCCCTGCTACATAAGCTGAACTCAATGCGGTGGCATTAAGGCTTTGTTCTTGAATCTTAAAGCCATTTGCAAATACATTAAAATAAAACGATATTGAAAAAAATGCGACAACACAAACATAGTATAGCTTATAAAATCTAGATATAAACATGATTTATCAAATACAACATATATATATATACTAATTTTGTATTATTCATAAACATCCTTTTATTAAAAATATTTTACAAGTAGCAAATGACATTCCATATAAACAAGGATACCACATATATTTGTATTTTTCATAGAATCTTATCACAATAATTAAGGATTTAAAATAAAAATACAATTACATTTGTTATAAAAAGGCAAATAAATATATGAAAAGACATAGACTGCCACGCCATAAGATAACATTGAATTATAAAAATCAGTAAATCATTAAAGTATCTTAAAAGCATGCCATACAATAAAATGACACTACATTATAGCAATTACATAATCTCAATGATGATATTATAAGAATTTATGTAAAATAAGCTACAAAAAGATTCTAATAAATAGTAACTATATCTCATATAAACACAAGATAAAAATGAATTAATGGCTAGATTCCAATGAGGCTAAATACAACTAATAATATAAAGCAAATCACACTATAATATTTTATACAAGCCTTAAATAAAGTGATAAACTAGAGGATATAATAATCTTATTGATTTTCTTAAAACATATATTAAAAGGACAAACTAAATAATACCTTTAGTGATCCTTTTAACTTAGATTCTAAAATTGTTTTTTATTTACATCTGTTAAAATATCATTTGCAATACTATTTACATTATAGCTAATCTCTTCTGCTTTTTTAGCTATATCAGCATTTTCATGTGTAGATTCCTCTAACTTTGATAATGTAGAATTAATCTGTGCAATACCTGTAGTTTGCTCTCTTATAGATTCAACCATGTCATTGATGCTTTGAACTAATACATTTGTATTTGCTTCTATTTCTCCTAAACTCTTTTGAGTTCTTTCTGCTAGTTTTCTTACTTCATCTGCTACTACTGCAAAGCCTCTACCATGTTCTCCTGCTCTTGCTGCTTCTATTGCTGCATTTAATGCTAATAGGTTTGTTTGATCTGCTATATCTCTTATTATTTCAATAACACTTTTTATGTCCTCTGTCTGCAAAGTCAATTCATTTGTTTTTTCCGATATATTTTGCATGGAAGCACTTATTTCTTCTATTGCTGATGCACTTTGTTGTAATGAATCCACCTGTGTATTGCTAGCTAAAATAAGATTGTCCATAGAAGTTTTTAAGTCTTTGCTTTGTTTAGCAAGTGTTGAAGCAAATGTGGCAGATGATTTTAACATATTTTTTATCTCACTACCTAATATATTTGTAGTTGTTTCTACTTCCCCTTTGGCATCTTGTATATAATCAGTAAAATCAAGTTTTTTATAGCTTTCAAAAACCTTACTAATATCATTCATATTTGAACCAATCTTTAATTGCAATACATCTAGCATATCATTTAAAACTTTTGTCAAATCCACCAATTGAGGATTTCGTGGGGAATTTTTTATCCTAATTGTAAAATCACCAGATTCTATCACACGCACCGCAGATGTAATCTCATCAACAACATTCTTATCTGTTTCTACGCCATTCTGTATAAGTGCTATATTTTGTTTAATCGCACTTGCCATTTTACCCAATTCATCATTTGAAGTTACATTGTAATTACCCACATACTCCTTTTCGTGCTTTAAAAAGGCAA
Organism: Helicobacter sp.; assembly: GCA_029264775.1. Lineage (GTDB taxonomy): Bacteria > Campylobacterota > Campylobacteria > Campylobacterales > Helicobacteraceae > Helicobacter_A. The sequence goes on from JARHYT010000090.1 coordinate 1,876, forward strand.
AAAAATCAAATAAATAAGCCTGTATTCTAACAATTCTATTGCTAATACCCACCCTAATATAACCAAATATCACTAAAATAGATATAGCTAGGATGATTACGCAAATGATGCCAGCATAGATGATAACTTTATAAGCAGGTTCCTCTACAACATGATTTGGAACTAGAACTAGCATAGACCAATGTTTGCCACCAACAATATGGAAATTATGTAAAGCAGCAGTTGATAAAGCTTGATTTGTCATTGAATAATAATCAAATACACCATTTCTGTTAGATCTCATAGCACTTGCTACATTCCTTGCATACTCTGTAGTGTTATAAGAAGTTAATTTCTTGCCCACCACTGCTGGGTTTGTGTGCGATATTATAGTTTCATCGTCAGAAATCAACATTCTTACTTCACCATTAAAAATTCTATCACTTACAACCAATTCTTCTCTTAAAACCGTTAAATCTATGGCAAGCCCTATGACTCCAACCTTATTTTTCTTAGAATCAAATATAGGTGCGACAAGATTAACAGCAAAAATTTCTTTACCATCAACATTCATTTTAACTGGATAACCAAAAGCAATTCTATCAGAATTACTAGTCATAACCTCTCTAAATACTTGCGTATTTAATACTGATCTATCTGAGGGAATTTGTCGAGTTCCACCGGGATTTTTTACATCATTATCACTTACAATTAATAAAAACTCTCCTCTACCTGCTCTAGATTGTGTTTCCTCAACAAGTCGAATATCTTTCTTATTTTGTAAAAAAAGATAACCAAATGTAATATGTGGGTTAGAATCAACCATACTATCAACCACATTTAATAATCTTTCCTCAGTGGGATTTGTTGTAATTTCAAATATAGTATTTATTATCCCTTGCACAGTACGAACGGAAATTACACCATCAGAAAATATGGATGAAACAAAGTTTGCATTTCTCGCCGCAGTTGCCTTGAGTAATTTATGTGCCTCAGAAGTTAATGTCTGTTTGCTCTTAGTAGCAACGGTAAAAGACAGCGTAACCATGGCAACACAAATAATCAATGCAACTATAAGAGATATCTTTGCACCTATACTCAGTTTTGAGAAAATATTCATTCATAACCTCCTAAAAATATAAACAGCCCATTATAATATACCACACCAAAAAAACCAATTTATTTTTTAGAATTATACAAAATAAATTGTGACATTAGTAGGAATAAGTAACATATTTGTTTCACTTTAAGTAATTTTCATATATTAATAGCATGAAAATAATAATGTATAAAACAATTCAAATATTTTTACACTAAGCAAAGTATTGCACCTTAAAGCCTAAGTCTAAAAATCAAAACACGAAAGATGTATTTAAGTTTTTAAAAATACGCTAGTTATAATATAAAGTTTATTGAAAATAATGAAAATATGAAATGATTGTAATACCGAAATCAATATAACACACAAGAGTATAAACCAACAAGTAACTACTTTACATATTAAAGTTCATACTTCAATTATAAATATGTGGTGGCACACATGAAATAACGATTGTATTAACAATATACAAAAAGCAACAAATAATGTATTATCAAGATTAATCAACAAGCACACAATCTCGTATCATTGCCTGAAAAGTCAAGAAATAATAATGCTAACTAATTGGATATTATAAAAAATCCTATAGCTTGAATTACTTGATATTTAAAACAACTAAACAAACGATCTTTTTAATTATACTAAACCATTAAACACTGCTTGCTTAAGCATAACCAACATTCAAAAAGCCAGAATCCACTCCAATTTACAAGGCATAATTAAGAAGCCATCATCAAGCCAGCATGAATGTAATTTATATTATATAATTTATTCATAAGCTGCGTGATTAATCCCTTCATTTCCATGCTTAAACTTTCATTCTTTAATACTTTATTAAAAGATTCAAAATTAATCTCTTTGCTATTTTTAGCAAGGTAATTAGCCGCAATTAAATCTTGATTATTAAGGATATTCTCTCCACGCAATATATTAGACATAGCAATAAAGCTTTCTGCATCTCTAAAGCCTCCATGTATAGAATCTCCCAATCCCTCGATCTTTTGTAAATACTCCGATTTTACAAACACATCCTGTGGTAGATAATTTTCACTTGAAAGTGTTGATACATATCTATTTCTAGAACCATGATTTATATCAACAGCATGATTATTATGCACACTATCAGCATATCTTTTTTGTAAAACATTCTGTGAAACTTGCATTTTACATCCTTTCAAAATATATTTACTACACAATTTAAGCAAAAAAGATACCAAATAATTGTATATGTTTTCAATTGACATTTTAAAACAAGGTTTTGTATCAAAAATATCTCTGATCAATAACAACTAATTCTATAACTATTTGTATATTTTCAACTAGATATTTTATTTATAAGCATAAACTAATGGTATGATTGATAAAATGCCATATGGATGTATATGAAATTATTATATTGTTATTGAATGGTGGCTAAACAAAAAACCACATTGCATGTTGAATCCTTTTAAAACTATATGAAAATTTTATAGTAAGTTTTATTTTACTAATCTACAAAGATTTGCTACAAAAGCAAATTAATTTACAAAAAATCATAATAAAATAAATATTAAAAAATAGAAAATTCAACATGAAAGCTTTGCTCTACAGGTTGTATATTTGATAAATTTTGAGGAAAAAAGCTTATACGATATAACAAATTTACATTTATGACAAAATATTTTAAAATGCCTACACCAAACTCTATATAACTCCCATTTATTTTATCTCTAGATTCTGTAAAAATCCCACCACCACCTACAATCAACGATAAAGGTTGAGGAGCATGTCTAAAGACTTTTGTAGTGCTATATGGAAAATGTAAATAAATTTCAGTACCTACAAGGTGGCTTTTAACTCCCGTATCACTAAAATTATACTTCACTCGTACTCCCATATCAAAAGCATGATCTACGCCGTTTAATATACCATAAAAACTAGATAAATAATTCCAACCAAAACTACCACCTATATTATAGCCCATAGAATCTCTATTGATGCTAGTGGCAGTGCCAACATGAAAAGATATAATCTGTAGTGGTCCTCCTCCTAGCATTCTCCAATCGTAATTGCCTCCATAATTTTGAGCATTTAGCAAATAAAATGGAAAAAATATAAATAAGCATACCTTGAAATAGAACAAACAATATCGCTTACGCAAAAAATATCCTTAAATAAACCATTGATATGCTTAATTATCTAATATCATGATTATAAAGCAAACTTTATTCATCGCCATCTACAAGCACACTCATGCCTACACGCAAACCAGAAACTTTATCCACAGGGCGAGCTTCAATTTCAAATGTTTTCATATCATAATTTTGAGTACTAGCAGTAGCCTTCCAAGTTGCAAAATCGCCCATAACAGATACATAAGTAACCTTAAACTTTACCTTTTTGTTAATAGCAGGAATAAAACCATAAAATTCCGCATCTTTTTGAAATTTAGACAAGTGATTTTCATCAACACTAAGACGCAACCATGAATCATTTAAATCAACAAGCATAACAACTGGAAATCCACTTGGGGCTAATTCACCACTATGAACTAAAATGTTACTAACTTCTCCATCAGCAGGTGCAACCGCCTCAATATCCTTAGCATATGCTTCTACCTCTTGTACCTGCCCTAACGCTGCTTTTTCTTTTTCTAGTGTAGCCCTCTTAGCCTCATCCCTTGTGCCACTTAATGCAAGTTTATATTGCTGATATGCTGTGCTCTCGTTATATTTTGCACTTTGATACGCCGCAAACGCTTCATCTCTACGCTGCAAACTCATAACGCCATCATCATAAAGTTGTTGTATTCTCTTATATGTCTTATGTGCTAGCTGTGTTTGTGCTCTAGCTGATTGCCAAACATCTTTTGCTGACATTATTGTCTCATCTCTTGAACCGCTGTTTGCTTCCTTGTTTAACGCCTTTGCTGCTTCATATCCAGCTTGTGCTTGCACTAATTTTGCCTCTAATTCAGGACTTTTAATTAGAAATATAACATCACCTTTTTTGACATTATCCCCTTTATGCACAAATATTTGATCTATTCTACCCGCTAGTTTGGAGCTTACACTATATTCCCTAGCACTAATTTGTCCTTGAAACATTTGTTTTTTGGGTAAGTATGCACGATAAAAAGTACCTGCTAACCATATAGAAATCAACACAATAAGGATAACAATAAATACTATGGATGCAAATTTTTTTTTATCATTTAAAAGTTGTCTCAACATACAAATCTCCAATAAATTTATTTTTGATACTCAAAAAATGTTTCAAGATTTCCGCTCAATGCTTGAAGTTTTGCAAATGCAATTATAATCTTATATGCCACGCTTTTTTGTTCAGTTACCACTACATTTAATGTGTTTCTAGCATCAACTACAGAATCATTTGTTGCAATACCTTGTGAAAATGCTTTCTCTTGTAGCTTTAGATTTTCTTTTGCTAATGCCACGCTTGAATTTAACGCTTCATATTCCTCTTTATAAAGGATAACTTGTTTATAGGTTTTTTTAACCAAAAGCTCCATGTCTCTTATTGCTTGTATTTCCAACGCACTTGCTTGAAGTTGTGAAATTTTAGCAATCTGATATTTTTGTAATCTACCCTGTGGGCTTACAATAGACCACTTAGCACCTATGCCAACATACCAACTTGGTGCCATTTGTTCAAGCTTAGAACGATTATCAGTTACAATAAAAGAACCAAATGCACCGACTTGCGGCATAAAGCTACCAAATTCTAATTTTTTGGTATATTCTGAAGCAGTGATCTTATTTTTTGCAATATTAAGAGCGGGATAAGATTTCAATGTTTGTAAAACATAATAATCTTGAGATTGTAGTTTCATATCCAAATCAACTTTTAAAGGTGATGTAGTTTTTGTATCTTGTATTTGTAGGGCACTATCAAGAGCTAATTGTGCTAGCTCTTGTGCGTTTCTTGCAGCGAGTGTTTTATTTTTTGCCTTATCATAAGCAACCTGTGCTCCAAGCAATTCAATATCAGCAATCTGCCCTAATTTGTGTAGCTTTTGTGCATTTTGATAATGCTTTAATGCACTTTCTTCTGTATATTGCAAGGTTAGTAGAACTTCTTCACTTAACACAAAAGCATAATATATCTCAACAATTTCTTCAAATGTTGCCAATTCTTTCAACCGCAATGCTTGGTAAGAATCTTTTAGTGCTACCTCCGCAAGTTTATTACCATAATATCTAGCCCCGCCAGCATATAAAGGATACAAAATATTTAAAGCACCAACAACTACATCCTGTTCTAAAAGTGTAACGGGCGTACCATATAATCTCATTAGGGATAATATATGTTCCTTATTTGGCAAAGTACTACCACTTATACCACTATATATTCTATCATATTCAGCCCTATCATGTACCAAGTCAATTTGAACCTTATTTCCCAGATGAACATAAAAAGCATTTAAATCAATTTGTGGTAAATATGATAATTTAGCCGCCATTCTAAGTTTTTCTGAACTTTTTGTAGAGAGGTATTGTGCTTTTAAGCCCTGATTTTTTTTCAGGATCTCCTGCCAAGCCTCTCTAATGCTCAATTCATTATTAGTGCGTTGGGAATCATCGGTATATACTCTATTTTTTATATAATCTGAATATAGCTCTTGATCTATGTTTTTAGAATCTACAGACCGATAACACAACATTAAAATAAGTAGCAAACAAATGAGAACAAATTTGTTGTGTATGTGAATATGTTTTGCCATCGTTCCAAAACCTCAAGAGATTACATGTATTACATCTCATTTTAAATCTTATAAATGTCTAATTATAATTTGTTTTTGATAATATTCAATAATTATACCCCAGTTTGTATGGCTAATGTTGAAATATTTTAACATAAATAAAACAAATCAAATCGATGTCTAAATAAACTTGAGTATATGCTATGCAATATCAACATGATGACTAACTTTAATCAAAAAAACAAATTAACAATATATAAAACAATGGTTTTTCACACATAATTATTCATCAAAAATTTAGCTTCATGTGTTCTTATATCTTTACTCATTTTATCTCCTTATTTCTATCAATCTATCTTCACAATACAATGTTTGATTGTCTTTCAAACCAAACCCAACACCTGCATCACCTGATAAAAATATACCTGTTTCTTTATACCAATATGATGAGTATTCATAAACTGGTTGTTCTTTATAAGATAACATATCCCTAGTAATACTTAATCTGCCAAGATTACTTATAAA
>JARHYT010000091.1 GCA_029264775.1 Helicobacter sp.
GGATTTAAATTTTTATTTTAGAATAAATTAATATAAATATTTTTTTATTTTACTAATATCTATTATCTATATAATTTTATATTTGTTAGATATTTTGTAAGATTTTATAGCTATTATTTTTATTAGATTTTTTATATTTATAAAATAAAATAATTTAGGATTTTGCATGTTCCCATTTACAGATATAGAATTATTAAATCCGGTTTTAAATAGTATATCTAAAGTTCGACCTATATTATTACAAGATGGTGGAGATATAGAGGTAATTAAAATAGAAAATGCTTGTGTTTTTGTGCGTTTTCATGGTGCATGTAGTGGTTGTGAAAGTAGATATTTAACACTGCAAAATGCTATAACAAATACTTTACAGATGGATATACATCCTGATATTAAGGTGGTAGAGGTTAGGTAATATATTAAGAGTATAAGCCAATTCGATGTTCATCATTTTTTATATTTGTATATTTTTAGAAATTGTTAAATAAAGTTTGGTACAATCCTACAGATGATAATAATTATTTGTTATCACATATTATTTTTTAAGGAGAACTTATGTTAGTAACAAGAAAAGCCCCAGATTTTACTGCCCCAGCAGTATTGGCAGATAATTCAATAGTTAATAATTTTAAATTAAGTGATAATTTAGGTAAAAATGGTGCAGTTCTATTTTTTTGGCCAAAGGATTTTACCTTTGTTTGTCCTAGTGAGATTATAGCAATGGATAAAAGGGTAGAGGCTTTTAAAGAGAGGGGTATTAATGTTATCGGAGTATCTATAGATTCTGATGTTGTGCATTTTGCATGGAAAAATACAGCTGTGGAACAAGGTGGTATTGGTCAAGTAAAATTCCCTATGGTATCTGACATTACAAAACAGATTTCAAGAGATTATGATGTTTTGTTCGATGGTGCTATTGCACTCAGAGGTAGCTTTGTTATTGACAGAAATCAAATAGTTAGACATGCTACTGTAAATGATTTGCCATTAGGTAGGAATATGGACGAGTATATAAGATTAGTTGATGCAATTTTATTCCACGAAGAGCATGGGGAAGTTTGTCCAGCTGGTTGGCAGAAAGGTGATAAAGGTATGAAAGCTACTGCTGAGGGAGTAAAAGAATATCTTTCTAAAAATAGCGATAAGCTGTAATTAATAAAATTAAATAATATGTGCCGTTTAATATAATAATTAGGCGGTGTATTTTATAATTCTTCTAATTTTTCCATATAATTTTTAAGCATATTTTTTGCTTTTTCTATTTCTGTATTTTTCGGCAGAAATAATGGATCGTTTATGTAATAATCTATTTTACTGAATGGTTTTGGAATACAAAATTTATCCCATGTTTTAAGTTCCCAATATCTAGTGGGCTTTACTTTGCAACCACATATGCCAACACCGCTTTTCATTGCCATAAGTAGTATTCCATTTGCTATACTTTTATATGGTCCTTTTGGTCCATCTGGAGTTACTGCTATATCCCTACCATTCTTTAACTCTCCGATTGATTTTATAAGTGCTTTTGTTCCGCCCCTTTCTATCCCTGTGCTACCTCTTATTGATTCTAATTTAAATTTCTTAAAATACAACTCAACAACTGCTCCATCATTATGTCCAGATGTTATCAAACTCATATTAGGTATTTCTTTTATTTGATTGTAAAGGTAGGGCATCATTAAAAAATTACCATGCCATAGACATGCTATAAAGTTATTTTTTTTAGCATATTCCGATATGTGAAATTCATTTTTACATGATAGATAAATTGCTTTTGAGATATAAAACATTGCAGATGGCATGTATTTTATTTTAATCGCTTGTTGTTGCTGTCTAGTTAGATATTTATCAAATAGTGCCATTTAAGCCCTTAATGTATTTGTTTGCCATATAAAGTACTACCTCTTACTTCATTTATATTTACTTTAATTATTTCTCCCATATTAATAAAATCATTTTCTATTTTAATTAATCTATTTGTATCACTTCTACCTTCACTAAATGTTTCATTTAATGAATTTTTGTTAGATTCTATTAATACTTCATGAATTTTTCCCAACTCATTTTGGCTATTTTCTTGCAATATCTCTCTATGTCTTTGTTGCAATATTTTTAATCTTTCTTTTAATATTTCTTTTGGAATTAATTCATTATTACCCCAAGAATAAGATAAAGTGTTTGGTCGCGGAGAATAAATAAAACTATACATAGTATCAAACCTAGTATATTCTAAGACCTTCATTGTTTCTTTAAAATCCTCATCTGTTTCACCTGGAAATCCAACTATAATATCCGTACTTATTCCAACATTAGGAACATTTTTTTTAAGATATTCTATTCTATTTAAATACCATTCTTGTGTATAACCTCTTTTCATCGATTTTAAAATTTTATTTGAACCACTCTGTAGTGGTATATGGATGCTTTTGCATATCTTTTTATTATTTGCAAATTCATCTAAAAATTCATTATTCATATGTAATGGATGCGGGCTTGTAAATCTAATTCTTTCAATACCATCAATTTTACTTAATTCTTTTAATAGTTGAGTAAAATTAATTTTTGGATGTGGAGAATTAAATCTAACCCCATAATTATTTACATTTTGCCCTAATAACAGAATTTCTTTTGTTCCTTTTATGGCTAATTTTTGTGTTTCTTTATATATTAGCTCAAATGGAATCGAAATTTCCTTGCCTCGTGTAAAAGGCACAATGCAATAAGCACATTTTTTATCACAACCTATTGATATATTTAATAATGCCTTAAAACTACTCTGTTTAGAATCAGAGAACATATAAGTACTATCATCATAATCTATATCCACTTCAACTGCTTTTGGTTTATGAATAATACTTGTTATTTTAGAAATATTTCTGGCACCTAGTACGAAATCTACATGTGGAGATTTTTTAATAATTTCATGCCCCATAGCACTTGCTGTGCAACCGCACACACCAATTTTTGCACCTTCTTTTTTATTTTTTGCAAATTGTCCTATTTCACTAAAAAGCTTTTGTTCTGGTTTTTCTCTAACAGAACAAGTATTTATTAGTATTAAATCTGCTTCTTGCATGTTTTCAGTTAAAGTATATCCTTCCTTTTCTTGTAATTCAGATATCATATGTTCGCTATCTCTAACATTCATAGAACATCCAATGGTTTCAATATATAATTTCATATTTTCCTTTCTAAAATTATCAACTTATATGATTTTATAAAAGAACTTGTTTAAATACTTCATCGATATTTTTTACTGCTACGATCTCTAAATTTTGTCTAACTTCATCTGGTATATCTTCCAAATCTCTCTTGTAATTTTTAATTGGAATTAAAGCTTTTTTGATATCAGCCTTATAAGCCGCAATCAATTTCTCTTTTAATCCTCCAATGGGTAGAACATCTCCACTAAGATTCAATTCGCCAGTCATGGCAACATCTTGCCTTACTAGCTTATGAAATAATATTGATGCTATTGCACATGCCATGGTTATGCCAGCACTAGGTCCATCCTTTGGTGTTGCTCCTTCTGGCACATGCAAGTGTATATCCATCTTTTCTGTGGGACTTATATATTCATTATTTTCAGAATCTTTTCCGGTTTCTATATCTTCAGATTCCATATTTTTAGCATTGTTCGTTTTTATAAATTCTTTTTGTTTTTCCTTATCAAGCCTTTTTTTGACAACAGAATACGCTATATAGGCAGACTCTTTCATTATATCTCCCAATTGTCCTGTTAATTTAAGATTACCTTTGCCTATTAAAGAAACTGCTTCAATTTTTAATACATCTCCACCTACAGCAGTCCAAGCTAATCCATTGACTATTCCAGTTTGCGGTTTTCTATCTGCTTTATCTATTTCAAAAATTGTTTTCTTTAGATATGAGCTTAAATCTTTTGTTCCTATACTTACATTTTCTATTTCTTTATTTAGTATTTTTACCGCTACTTTACGCATAATTTGTGCTATTTTTCGTCTTAAATTCCTTACGCCTGCTTCTCTTGTGTAATTATGTATTATAGCTTCAATCCCATCTTTTGTTATTTTAACCTCACTTTGTTTTAATCCATGATTTTTTATTTCTTGTGGAATAATATATTTTTTTGCAATTTCATACTTTTCTTGTGGTGTATAACTGCTAATTTCAATAAACTCCATTCTATCTCTAAGAGGCATTGGTATTGATGAAACATCATTAGCTGTTGCTATAAACACTACTTGCGATAGGTCAATACTAAAATTTGCATAATAATCTCTAAAACTTACATTTTGTTCTGGATCTAAAATTTCAAGTAATACACTAGTAGGATCGCCCCTTACACCTCTTACAAGTTTATCAATTTCGTCTAAAACCATAACAGGATTCATCTTTTTTGAATCTATTAAACCTTGGACAATTCTGCCGGGCATAGAACCTAGATAAGTTCTTCTATGTCCTCTTAATTCATTAACATCTTCTAAGCCACCAAGTGCTATACGCACAAGAGGTCTTCCAAGAGCCATTGCAATTGAATTTGCAAGACTTGTTTTTCCAACTCCGGGAGGTCCATAAAAGCACAATATTGTTCCTTTGTGTTTATCTATAGAATCTATTCTTTCATTTTTTAATTCCTTATTTTTACTACTTTCTTTTTCGTTAATTTCACGCTTTAATCTTTGTAATAAAAGCTGTTTTACCGCAAAATATTCTACTATCCTTTGTTTTGGTTCCATAAGAGAGTAATGATCACTATTTAATTGTTTTTCTACATTTTTGATACTTAGTATTTTATTGCTCATACTAGTGAATGGAATTTCCAACATCCATTCAACATAGTTTTGTACCATATTTGCATCCGAGCTATCTGGATGAGCCCTTGATAACCTATCAATTTGTTTTTTTATTTCTTTATACGCATCTTCATGCATGCCATCTTTTAATTCCTCTAATTTTTTATAATACTGCTCTATTTCTTCATCTCTTTGCTTATCAAGCCCTAATTCTTTTTGAATCTGTTTTAGTTGTTCTTTTAGAAAAAATTCTCTATTAATTTGGTCCATTTTTGTATGAACTTTTGATTTTATATCTTTTTGTAATTTCTGCGTTTCAATTTCCTCTATTACCATTTGAGTAGCAAGCATAAGTCTTTCTTCTGTATCATTGCTTGAAAAAAGCATATAACTTTGTTCTTTTTTGAGCCTTAGTGTAGAAGTTGCTAAATCTACAATCTTATTTGGATCTTCTGCATGTTCAATGTTTCTTAATAAATCCGGAGAAATATTTTGACTCAAATGTGCTAAAGCATTAATTTTTTCCATAAACACTGCTAATAATGCTTGTATAGTTTGTTCGTTACATGGTTTATATTCAATTACAGAAACCTTTGCTTCTATTGGATCAAGATTGATAATCTCTGAAACCTTTCCTTTTGAGATTCCTTGAAATAGTATTTTTACCCTGCCATCTGGCAGGCTTACCTTACGCATAATTTTACCTATAACGCCAACATCATAGAATGGCATATCATTTTCTTTTGGATTATTTTTAGCACATACAACAAAAATATTTTCATTGCCCTTTTGGGCTTTTTCTATTGATGCAATATTTGGTTTATCTGATATAAAAATTGGTGCGATAATGAAAGGAAAAACAAACATTTCATCTTCTACTATCACAGGCATGGTAATAACTTGACTACTTTTGCTCACAATAAAACTCCTTAGATAATTATAATTTTATAGACCTACCAATTTAGAAGCACCATATACCATGGTATCTTTGAGGGTGTTGGTTTTGTTGCCTCTTGCAATTCCACTTCAATTCTATCCTTATATATTTCCTCAGCTTCTTTTTGACCATTCTTTTCATATACCCTTGCTATGCTGGCATTAAGTTCATTTTGTCCTAGAACAAATTTTACTTCCATTTCATTTACAAATGGTATATATCTGCTGTTTGGATATTTTTCTGTGAATTCTTGAATCAGTAAAATTGTATCAGTCATAAATTGTTGATCTTTTGAGGCATTTCTAAAAGCATATAAATGAGATTTTAATCTTAGATAACTTATATAGTCTGCGTTGTTATCATTCCCATATCTTTTTAAATATTCTTTAAAATAAAAATCAGATAACACATATTCTTCACTTGTTAAATGAGCTTGTCCTAATGCAAGCATAGCTTCTGGCAATAAAGGCGAATTTATGTGCTCGCTTTGCAAAGATGAGAAATAGCTATCAGCTGTTTCAAGATTTCCAAGCCTAATATTCTTAAATATACCTTCATACCAAAAACTTGCAGGTTGGTTATATATAGCTTCATTTTCTTTATTCCCGCATGCTACAAAGAAACAAATAGAAAACATAAATATACTTTTTAAACTAAAATGTTTTATCAATTTTTAACTCCGTAAAAAAATAAATCATATTATATAAAAAATTCGTGTTATGTTTGCATATTTATAAACTTTTTGGTAAAATATTGATTTGCTAATGACTTGTAATATAAAAATTTATGTTTTAATTGCTTTGTTAAAACGAAATAAGTAGAAGTTAAAGTTATATTTTAGAATGTCGTTGTAATTTTTTCTAAACTTTTTGGAGAGTATTATGGTTTTTGATGTGAAATCGCCGATTTTAGGGTTTGAACATGTAGATAAAATGAAGCTTGAGAAGCTTGATGAGATTTTTTTGCGCTTGACCAATGCTAATGATTCTACACCAATTTTTACTCTAGTTAATCCTTTTGCTTTAAGAGAGTATGAGTTTGAAGTTCCAATGGCACTAAAACTTTTACTAGATTTAGAAAATAGTAAGAATATATTAACTGCAAATATTATGGTAATGCAAAATCCAATTGAGCGTTCTACTATTAACTTTTTAGCTCCCCTAGTGTTTAATTTTGACAATTTAACAATGGCACAGATAGTATTAGATAGTATAAAATACCCTCACTATAAACTTGCAGAACCTATTGCTAATTACTATCCACAAGAGGCAACTTCAGAGACAGATTCATAATATTTATAACTTTATAAAATACCTTCTATATGTTATAATGTGTTGCTTGTGGGTTGCAAGCTATAGTTTCTTATAAAAGGGTATCTATGTGTTTGGTAAGGTTTTTTTATAAAGGCGTGCTATTTATTTGCATATTGTTTTTATTTTATGCTTGTTCTAATAATCATAATTTAGATGCTACAAAAAAGCTTGATAATAAAAATATAAGTAAATCGCATATTATAAAACATAGGTATTCATATGAATTTATTCAAAATATTTTAATTAAACGAGATAAAGAGTTTAATAATGTATTGTTGCTAGAGAAAGAAAGCAATAATGGTAAAATGTATAAAATTTCAAAAACATATGGTACTAGAAAAATGTATTTTCCATATAATAAGATAGAATTAAAAAGGCTTGTTGATAATTTAGATATATCATTAAATGATATAGATACATATAATATAAAAGATATGAGTGCTTTATTTAAAAATTCTCAAAGAAAAGATTTTGCGGGGATAGAATCATGGGATGTTAGCAAAGTAGAAAATATGTATGGTATGTTTGATAAGGCTATTTTTTTTAATCATGACATAGGTAGATGGAATGTAAGTAAAGTGAAAAATATGGATTTTATGTTTGCTGACGCATATAATTTCAATAAAGATCTAGAATCATGGGATGTTAGCAATGTAGTTAGTATGAATAATATGTTTTCTCATGCAACCAGTTTTAATCAACCTTTAAATAATTGGAATGTAGCTAATATTGTTTATATGAATTCCATGTTTTGGGGTGCAACCAGTTTTAATCAACCTTTAAATAATTGGAATGTAGCTAATGTTGAAAGCATGTTAGAAATGTTTTATGATGCAACCAGTTTTAATCAACCTTTAAATAATTGGAATGTAGCTAATGTTTATAATATGAGCTACATGTTTAAAAATGCAAAATCTTTTAATCAAGACATAGAATCTTGGAATGTAGGTAAAGTTAAAAATATGCAAGGAATGTTTTATGATGCAACCAGCTTTAATCAACCTTTAAATAAATGGAATGTTAGTCGTGTAGAAAATATGAAAGCCATGTTTAAAAATGCAACCAGCTTTAATCAACCTTTAAATAATTGGAATGTCAGCAATGTTAAGGAAATGAGGGAAATGTTTTTAAATGCAACTAGTTTTAATCAACCTATTTTTTCTTGGAATGTTGGAAGAGTTAAAAGTATGAGTGCCATGTTTAAAAATGCCATAAATTTTAATCAATCACTTGAAAATTGGAATGTATCTAGCGTTTGGAATACAAGTGAGATGTTTAAAAATGCTAGAAGTTTTAACTATCCTTTGAAATTTTGGCGTATTGGTGAAGTTGAATATATGGATAGTATGTTTGAAAATGCTAGAAGTTTTAATCAATTATTAGATTATTGGGAGGTTAGGGCAAAAAGCATGAAAAATATGTTTAAAGGTTCTGGCATGGAGAATATTCCCAAATGGTATAAGAACAAGTAATTTTATTCTAAAAATGTA
>JARHYT010000016.1 GCA_029264775.1 Helicobacter sp.
GTAGGCATGGTCATTTAAATGAGTTTAAAAGTGGTTTTGAAAAAATAGCACAAGGTGTTGATGAAAATAATGCGGTTGTATTGCCATTTTATATACGCGGTATGTGGGGTAGTATATTTAGCAGAAGCAATGAACAATTTAGAGAACGCAAAAAAAGTTTCACAAAAAGAAATGTTAGTATTGCATTTGGAACGCCATTGCCACTACACACACAAAAAGATAAAATTAAGGCTAAAGTTTTTGAAATGAGTTTTAAAGCTTGGGAACATCAATGTCAAAACTCATCAACGCTATCTGGAGCTTTTATAGAATCTTGTAAAAGAGGTGGTGGAGATATAGCTATTATAGATACACAAACAGGCAGTATGTCATATAGAAAACTTTTAACCTTATGCGTGATGCTTAGTCAAGATATGAAAGAACTAGAGTTTAAACCTTTGCCTAAAAAAACCTCTAGCTGTTCTCTACCAAATGATTGTATAGGCATAATGCTTCCAGCTTCAATTGCTAGTGTAATTTGTAATTTTTCTGCCATTATGGCAGGTAAAATAGTTGTGAATATAAATTTTACTGCTGGACAAAAAGCAGTCAAGAGTTCCATAGAATCATCAAACTTGAAACACATATATACATCAAAAAAATTCCTAGAAAGATTAAAATCTAAGGGTGTAGAGTTTGATTTCAATGATATGGTGCTACATTTCATGGAAGATATTGTGGAAAATGTAAAAAGACAAAAAATAGCATTCATAATTAATGCAATATTTGTTAGTATTGCTCCAACATGGCTTTTAAAGCTATTGTTTGCAAAAGATGGCAATATAAATTCTGTGTGTGCTATATTGTTTAGCAGTGGAAGTGAAGGGATTCCAAAAGGTGTTATGCTAAGCCATTTAAATATCATGAGTAATATAGCTCAAATTGCCGATGTTATACATGCTAAAAATGATGATACAATACTATCTTCATTGCCACCATTTCACGCATTTGGATTAACCGTTACTACTTTTATGCCTTTAATTGAAAATATGCTTGTTGTATCCCACGCAGATCCCACAGACGCATTAGGTGTGGCAAAGGCTATTGCACAAAATAAGGTAACTATTATTTGTGCTACCTCAACACTGCTTGGCATATATGCAAGAAATCAAAAAATTGATAGAATCATGTTTGATAGCATTAGATTAACTGTTGCAGGTGCAGAAAAACTAAAACAGGAAATAAGAGAAGCATACACAATGAAATTCAATAAACCAATATATGAAGGTTATGGTGCAACAGAGACTACGCCTGTTGCTAGCGTAAATCTACCCGATGAGTTTGATGTTACTTTTTGGCAGATTCACAGAGCAAATAAAGAAGGTAGTGTAGGTATGCCTTTACCCGGAACTGCTGTAAGAATTGTTGATTATGATACACTAGAAGAGCTGCCCACGGGGGAACATGGTTTAATACTAATTGGCGGGCATCAAATTATGGTTGGTTATCTAAACAATGAAGAAAAAACTAATGAAGTAATTATTGATTTACATGGCATCAGGTGGTATAAAAGTGGCGATAAAGGATACCTAGATTCCGATGGTTTCTTGCATATAACAGATAGATATTCAAGATTTGCAAAAATTGGCGGTGAAATGATAAGTTTATCAAGTGTTGAGGATGAAATTGCAAAGGTATTTAAACTAAAAGATATTTCAAGCGAAGTAAAATTTTGTGCAGTAGGATTAGATGATACCAAAAAGGGAGAAAAAATTGTTCTGCTCATAGAATCTCCTGAGGATTTATATAAAGGAGCAATTGAAGCTATAAAAAAATCAGAAATAATAGCACTGAAAAAACCTAGTGAATATTTCGTTGTTGATAAAATACCAATACTTGGTAGCGGTAAAGTTGATTTAAAAAATACAAAGGAGCTTGCAAAAGACATAGAAAAGCAGAAAAATGGTGCTTAGTTTAACTCAAGTAAAATTAAATTTTTGTGTACTTTGTTTTACACAACATATTTAGCTTTGTTGTTTAAATAATAACAATAAAATTATTTAACAATAAGATAACAACCAAGAAAGGACAATAAATGAATAATAAGGAATTACATAAAGAAAACTACAATCATGTATCCATAGAATCTAAATGGCAGAAAATATGGCTTGATTCAAAGGTGTTTGAGCCAAGCGATGATTTTTCAAAACCAAAAAAGTATATATTGTCAATGTTTCCATATCCAAGCGGTGCTATTCATATGGGACATGTTCGTAATTATTGTATAGGTGATGCCATAGCTAGATATTATCGAATGCATGGTTTTAATGTTTTGCATCCAATAGGATTTGATGCGTTTGGTATGCCAGCCGAAAATGCAGCAATTAAGCACAAAGTTCATCCAAAAGAATGGACATATTCAAATATGGAAGTTATGCTAAAAGAGTTAAATAACTTGGGATTGAGTTTTTCTCAAGATAGAATCCTAGAAACTTGCAATCCAACATATAGCAGGCATGAGCAAGAGTTTTTTATACAAGCATGGAAAAAGGGGCTAGTGTATAGAAAAAAGGCTTTTTTAAATTGGTGTCCAAAGGATTTAACAGTCCTTGCAAACGAACAAGTTATAGATGGTAAATGTTGGCGTTGCGATACAGATGTAGTGCAAAAAGAGATGTATCAATACTATCTTAAGATAACAGATTACGCAAATGAGTTATTACAAGATCTAGATACCTTGGAGGGCAAATGGCCACAGCAGGTTCTCAGTATGCAGAGAAATTGGATAGGTAAGTCTGAGGGATTAGAATTTCATTTTGAGCTAGATTCTAAATCAAAAGAAATGCTTGATAATAAAATATCTCATTTAGGTGTTTATACCACAAGGGCAGATACATTGTATGGCGTTAGCTATTGCGTAGTTGCTCCAGAACATAAAATAGTAGATATTTTGATAGAAAAAAAACTTTTATCAGATGATTCAATCAAGCAAATAAATATTATAAAAAATCAAGGTGAAAAAGAGCGTTCAAAGGCGGACAAAGAGGGCTTAGAATTACCACTTTTTGTAATTCATCCTCTAACACAAAAAAAGATTCCATTATGGGTAGGTAATTTTGTGCTTATTAACTATGGTTTTGGTGCTATTATGAGCGTACCTAGCCACGATGAAAGAGATTTTGAGTTTGCAAAAAAATATAATCTACCTTTTGTTCCAGTAATATGTGCTAATGGAGATCATGATGGTATTAATCAAGTAAATACCGATGATGGGATTTTATGTAATAGTGATGTATATTCAAATCTAACAAGCAAAGAAGCTAGAAAAAAAATTATTGATTTTTTCGAAAAAAATAATATTGGTAAAAGAACTATAAACTACAGACTAAGGGATTGGGGAATATCAAGACAAAGATACTGGGGTACTCCTATACCATTAATACATTGTGAAAAATGTGGCATTGTAGAGGAAATAAATTTGCCAGTAATCCTACCAGAAGATATAGAAATAACAGGAGAAGGTAATCCATTAGAAAATCATGCTACTTGGAAGTATGTAAAATGTCCAAAATGTAATTGTGATGCAATTAGAGAGACAGATACTATGGATACATTTATGGAATCTAGTTGGTATTTTTTACATTACACCACACCAAAACATTTAAGAGACAGACAAGCATTTTGCAATGATTTTTTAAAATATTTTATGGAAGTAGATGAGTATATAGGTGGTATAGAACACGCAATATTACACTTATTATATGCAAGATTCTTTACAAAGATGCTTAGAGATCTAGACTATATTGATTTTAGCGAACCTTTTATGAATCTATTAACACAAGGTATGGTTTTAAAAAATGGTGCAAAAATGAGTAAAAGTATCGGTAATATAGTAGAACCTAGCGACATAATAAATACTTATGGTGCAGATACTGCTAGATTATTTACACTTTTTGCTGCACCTCCAACATATGCGTTAGAATGGAATGATGAGGGTGTAAAAGGCTGTTATAAATTTATTTGTAGATTAATAGATAGAAAAATTAGAGTACAAAAAACAACAGAGATTCCAACAATCAATGTTGGCACATTGTCAAAAGATTCTAAAATAGCAAGAACAAAGGTATATGAAGCATTACAAAAGCAACAAAATATATTTAGCAAAAAAATAGAGAATTATCCATTCAATGTAATAATTGCAGCGTGTATGGAAGCACATAATGCAATATCTGCACAAGATGATGATATGGTATTTACAGAGGGATATTTTGTATTGTTACACATTTTAGAATGTTTTATCCCACACATAGCTAGTGAATTAAGCAAAGAACTTTTTGATTTATCAAACTTTAAGCCCATACAAATAGATAATAATGCGTTTATAAAAGATGAAATCATATTCATTGTAAGTGTAAATGGTAAAAAAAGAGGGGAAATATCAGTAGATCCAAATACAACAAAGGATGAAATATTAAGTAAAGCAAAAATATCTGTACAAAAATGGATAACAAGCGATATTAAAAAAGAAATATATGTTCCAAATAAACTGGTAAATTTTGTTATATAAGTGAATTGTAAAATGATTTATAAATGCATCTTAGATATTGTATAGCTTAATATAAAATGGAATCTAAAATTTATCTATTTTTATTATCATCTCAAAATCCTTATAGCTTATAAGTAGTATTAAGATATACAGATACAAGGGTTGTGAATTTAAGTAAAGTTTATGTTGGTTATCAGATTTCACAATGTTATTATTGGTAAAACACCAAGAATTATTTTATAATACCATTTCGGATTTGTACTAAAAAGGAATTTAATGTTACCATTTAAAAGTAAAGCACAAAATTTGCAATCTCTTAGCAAAATTTTAAAATCTGCGGAGATTCTACCACTTATTATCATAAAAAAAGATTCGCTGAAACATGATTTAGAAAGTATATTGCAAGATATTTATGATTTAAATGCAAAAAGGATCATAGTTAGAAGTTCATCTTTAAATGAAGATTCTATAAATAGCTCTAATGCGGGGGCTTTTTTAAGTATATCTAATATTGATGTGAATAGTAAAGAGTCTGTTGTAAATGCTTTATGTAAGGTAGCAGATTCTATGCCAAATGATAATGATGAGATATTGGTGCAACCATATTTACAAAATATTGAACTTTTTGGTGTCGCTTTTAGTGTTGATAAGGATAATTTTGCCCCATATTATTGTATAGAATGTGATGATAGTGGCTCTAGTAGTAGCATTACAGATGGTAGTAGCAAAAATAAAATAAGTTATTTTTGTCATAGAGATACTACTGAATATACGAGCGATATTTATTTAACACAAATAATTGAGCTTATTAGGGAATTAGAATCTATATTTAATCATACCTTTTTAGACATAGAGTTTGCTTTTGTAAATACTAACAAAAGAACACAATTATATTGTTTGCAAGTTCGCCCACTAGTAAAAAATGAAATAAATCTATTTCATTCATTGCCATATGATGCACTTTCTAGGCTACACAAGAGATTTTGTGGCTTTTCTAAAAAGATGCCAAAAATATTAGGCGATAAAGCCATATTTGGTGTTATGCCAGATTGGAATCCTGCTGAAATAATAGGCTTGCGTCCAAAGAGATTAGCACTTAGTTTGTATAAAGAAATTGTTACAGATAATATATGGGCTTATCAAAGAGATAATTATGGCTATAGAAGCTTGCATTCACACCCGCTTATGCATTCATTTTTAGGGATTCCATATATCGATGTTAGATGCTCTTTTAACTCTTTTATACCCAAAACGCTAGATGATAGAATCTCTGAAAAATTAGTTAATTATTATATAAACAAATTAATACAAAATCCGCAGTTTCACGACAAAATAGAATTTGAAATTGTGTTTTCGTGCTACGACTTTAATACGCCAAATGCCCTTTTATCACTGAAAAATCAAGGCTTTAATACAAATGAGATAAAACGAATTGAATTTGCACTATTGGAGCTTACTAATTTGATTATTGATACGGATAATGGATATTATGCAAAAGATTTAAAAAAGATAGAAAAATTAAAAGATTCTTATGAGAACATAATAAATTCTAATTATTCTTTAATCGATAAGATCTATTGGAGTATTGAAGAATGCAAAAGACTTGGAACCCTACCTTTTGCTGGTATAGCTAGAGCTGGATTTATTGCTATGCTTTTACTTAATTCTCTAGTTAAAATAGGCTTTTTAAGCATAGAACAAAAACAACAATTTTTAAACTCATTAAACACAGTGAGCAAACAATTAAGCAATAGTATAGCACATTTAACAAATGATAACAAAGATTTATTTTTGCATAAGTTTGGTCATTTAAGGGCAGGTAGTTATGATATATTATCTCCTAGATACGATGAAGATTTTGATAAATATTTTAACATTAACACAAATACACATGATGTATCAAAAATAGAATTTAATCTAAGTGATGAAAAACTAAAAGAGCTTGATATTATTCTAAATGAGCATGGCTTGAAAATAGATTCTAAAAACTTCTTTGCTTTTATAAAAACTGCTATTGAGGGCAGAGAATATGCAAAATTTGAATTTAGTAAATTATTATCATACACTCTTTACTTAGTTGGCGAGCTTGGAAAACATTATGATATTAGCAAAGAAGATATGGCACATTTAGATATTAATGATATTCTATCATTATATTCTAGTTTATATTCAAGAAGTCCAAAGCAAAGATTACTAGATAATATCAAATTGCATAAAGAAGAATATAATCTTACGCTGGCAATTAAATTGCCTCAATTAATTAGTAATCCAAATCAAATATTTTCTTTTAAAACAGATAGCATAATGCCAAATTTCATTACACAAAAATCAATTATGTGCTTAACCGCTAAAGCTGATGATAAAGATTTAGAGGGAAAAATTGTACTTATTTATGCTGCCGATCCGGGATTTGATTATCTATTTACAAAAAATATTGCTGGTTTTGTTACTTGCTATGGCGGTGCAAATTCACATATGGCTATTCGTGCATCTGAACTTTGTTTGCCCGCTGTTATTGGAGTTGGTGAAGAAAATTATCAAAGATACTTAAAGGCAAAACGATTGAAGATTGATTGTGAAAGCGAGCAAATAATATGTCTTTAAAAAAATGTATTGCTATTTCGCAAAGATTATACAAGGTAACAGAGTACTATGAATTAAGAGAAACACTAAGTCTTGATTGGGGTATATTTTTTAGAAACTATTTAAGTGATTTCTTAATGCTTCCTTTAAGTGTAGAGCAAGATTTTTCATCATATATTCCATTAATAAAAGGTGTAATTCTCAGTGGCGGTAATGATTTATCAATATTTAGCAATCATATGCTTTCTAAAAAAAGAGATAAATTTGAAACAAATGTAATAGAAGTATGTATAAAATATTCTATACCTATTTTGGGAATTTGTCGTGGTGCACAGCTAATAGCACATTATTTTGAATCAACTTTAGAAACATGCAAAGAACATATAGGAAAACATGATATACAACAAGGTAGCGAAAGGTTTGTTGTAAATTCATATCATAATTATGGCATAAAAAAATTAGGCAACAATTTAGTGCCTCTTGCGTTTAGTGATGATTTCTACATAGAATCTTTTAAACACGAATTGTTACCCATATATGGTATTATGTGGCATATTGAAAGAGATGATGGTATGATAAATGATGGTATTTTTAAAGATTGGATTAATCTAGTAAAGGATAAAAAGTGAAAGCAATTATATTAGCTGCTGGTTTTGGTTCTAGGCTTATGCCACTAACAGAAAATATTCCAAAATGTATGGTGAGATATAAAGGTAAAAGACTTATTGATTATGAATTAGAAGCTCTAAAACATGCTGGTGTAAAAGAAGTTGGCATTGTTGGTGGATACTTGTTTGAGGTATTAAAAAAATATGTTGATTCTAAATATAATGATATAAAATTTTATCAAAACATAAATTACGATAAAACAAATATGCTTTATACTTTATTTTGTGCTAGGGAATTTATGGAGAGTTGCATAAGAGATAAAGAAGATATTGTTATATCTTATGCAGATATTGTATATTTTAGCGATAGTGTTTCAAAGCTAATAAATTGTAATTTTGATTTAGGCATAATAATTGATAAAAGATGGCAAGAACTCTGGCAAAAGAGGTTTGATGATCCACTTAGTGATGCAGAAACACTAAAGCTTAACAACAATAATATTATTGAATTGGGTAAAAAAGCAAAAAATTATACAGATATACAAGGACAATATATAGGGCTCTTTAGAATCTCTCATGGCTTTTTATCTGAAGTATTAAAATTTTATGATGGTCTAGATAGAAACAGAATCTATGATTCTAAGGATTTTAATAACATGTATATGACCAGCTTTTTACAAAGTTTAATTGATAAATTTCACAATGCCTTTGCAGTAGAAATTTTTGGTAACTGGTGTGAAATCGATTTCAAAAGTGATTTAGATATTGATTATGTGAGGTGAATTTTGGAATACGGATTAATTTTTATTACAGGGCTTAGTGGTAGCGGTAAAAGTACTTTATCACAAGAACTAATTAAGCAACTGCAGATTAAAAACAATATAAAAGCCATATGGCTTGATGGAGATTTACTTAGAGAATGCGTTGGAAATATTGATTATAGCAAGGAGGGTAGAGAGAATATGGCAATGTATTATGTTAGAACGGCTAAAATGCTTGTGGAGCAGGGATTTTTAGTTGTTCTTTCTACAATATCCATGTTTGATTCTGTAAGAAAGTTTAATAGAGATAACATTAAAAATTACATTGAAATATATCTAAATGTATCAAAAGATATTCTTGCAAAGAGGGATAGCAAGGGATTTTATAAAAATAATGCTAATAATATGGCAGGGATAAATCAAGAAATAGAATTGCCAACCAAAAGCGATTTAATATTTTGCGATAATTATGATATTAATGAAGCAATTACGCAAATCTTAAATATATGTAAGGATAAATGTGATTAAGATAGATACATCATTTCTTTATGAAATTGTTATGATTGCTATAGAATCTGGTGATATTGTAATGAGTTTTTATGATAATATGGATTTTAGATTAAAAGATGATAAAAGCCCGATTACACAAGCAGATATAGAATCTAATAATCATATTGCAAGTAGATTAAAGGCTATAAGTGATTATAAGATATGTTCTGAAGAAGCAATAATGGATTATAATCAAAGATGCAATTTAAAGCATTATTGGCTAGTAGATCCACTTGATGGCACAAAAGATTTTTTAGCTAAAAATGGAAATTTTACAATAAATATAGCATTAATTCATTATAATAGCCCAATTTTAGGAGTTGTATATGCTCCTTGCTTGCATGAAATGTATTTTGGATATAAAAATTATGGTGCATTTAGTTACAATATTGACAGCCTTAAGAATACATTAGCAAGAAAACAAATTAATAAAAAATGGCTTGATTCAAATAAAATAGCACTAAAAGAAAATAATATAGCAAAAATATATGGGAATAATTTAGAATATTTATGCTTAATTGATGAAAATATCCGTAACCACATGCTGAATAATATTAATAATTTGCAAAATAATTATATAACTATTGCATGTGATTCTATTTTTCACAGCTCCAAAACAACACAGGATTTTATAAAAAAATATGATTTAGCAGTTTTAAAAAGAGGTTCATCTCTTAAGGTCTGCTCTGTTGCAAGCGGATTGGCTAGTATTTATCCCCGTTTTAATGGAACTAGCGAGTGGGATACTGCTGCAAGCGATATAATACTTAGAGAATCTGGAGGCATAATACTTGATTTAGCAACAAAACAACAAATGATTTATAATAAAGAAAATATAAAAAATAATTATTTTATCGCATTTGGTAAAAATCAAATAGATAAGATAATTTATAAAGAATGCTTTGATTAAAAATATATTACATTATGCAAAATATTTTGTCATCGTGGTTTTTTGTGTGTTTTAGAATCAGTTTTAATGCTTAGATTAATTAAGCATTTATAAATCTATTAAGGTACAATTTATTAAAAAGAAATACAAGTTTGCTACAATAAAGACTAATAAATAATAACTTAAAGGATTTCAATTGACTTTTGAATATGACTATATAAACGCAAATATGCTTACACCATTGGCGGTATATAAAGGCATAAATGCTAATTTTTTATTAGAATCAGCACAGCTTGAACGAGGTAGGGGCAGATATTCTATAATAGTTCGTAATGTAAATTTTGCAATTAAAAAAGTTATTGAAAACAAACAATCATCATATATATTCGAGAAATACAAAGATTTAAATCCAAAGTCTGATAAATCTAGTTACAACCTAGCAAGACTTAATGATTATGATAATTTACCAGCAATTTTAGAAAAATTTCATGATTCTATTGAATCATTGAAAAATGCTAATAATTTAAAATCAAAACACAATGATTTTGATTTTTTAGATTTGATAGCACTATTTAGACAAATATTCCCGCCATTACCAAAAGATTTAGAATCTTTACCATTACCATTTGGTGGGTTAGGATTTGTTGGATATGAATTTTTTGATGAATGTGAATCTGTAAGATTTCAAGATACAAGCCTATATGATGCACCGCAAGCATTATTTGTATTCCCTCAAGAATGTATTATATTTGATCATTTTTTTGATTCCATGTACATAGTTATATGTGATGGTGATAATGCAAAAGAGCAACTAAAAAAAACAAAAGAACTAATAGATTCTATAACCATATCGCAAACGCCGAAATTTATATCAAATAATGATAAATTAGATACTAAGATTATATATGAAGATTCTAAAGAATGGTATGAAAGCAATGTTAAACAAATAAAAGAAGAGATATATAATGGTACTTTTTTGCAATGTGTTTTAAGCAGGGCTATTGCATTAAAAAGCAATATGAATCCTCTATATTTTTATGAATCCTTAAGGCATAATAATCCAAGCCCTTATATGTATTACTTAGATTTTAGTGATTTTATAATTATTGGTGCTAGCCCTGAAGTTATGTTGCAATGTAAAGATAATGTTCAATTATTACGACCAATAGCAGGGACAAGAAAACGAGGTAAAACACCACAAGAAGATAAAATGCTAGAGCAAGAACTACTGCTAGATGAAAAAGAAAATGCAGAGCATTTAATGCTTGTGGATCTAGGACGCAACGATATAGGTAAGAATGCAGAAATAGGACAAGTGAAACTCAACGCATTCAGAGTTATAGAGAGGTATTCAAGCGTTATGCATATAGTATCAGAGGTAGTAGGAAAAATAGCAAAAGACAAAAGTGTTAATGATTGCTTTAAGGCATGCTTTCCAGCAGGCACTGTAAGTGGTGCGCCAAAGATAGAGGCTATATCTAAATTAACAAACTATGAGAAACATTTAAGATCTATTTATTCTGGAGCTATTATGTATTTTACATTAGATGGAAATCTAGATTCAGCAATCACACTGCGTTCAGCCGTATTTAAAGACAATATATATTATTTGCAAGCAGGTGCTGGCATTGTAATAGATTCAAATCCCACTAATGAATATATAGAAACATGCAATAAAATGAAAGCATTATATGATATTTTAATGCAAACAAATTAGATTAAGGTGTTGTTATATGATAAATATAAGTATAAGTAAAATCACCAAACATAATAAAGAAATACTAAAAGGGCTATATGGTATAAGCGACAATAAACTTACACCACACAACACAATATTTAAACAATTACAAATGGCTATAGATGGTGGATTGCGTATTTTTCAATATAGAGATAAAATATCTAGCGACGATAACATACAAAGCTTAGTAAAAGAATTGCAAGATTTTTGTAGCTCACAAAATATATTATTTATATTAAACGATAGATATAAACTAGCAATAAAATTGAATTTAAGTGGGCTACATTTGGGTAAAGATGAAATAATAAATTTTGATTCTATACGCAATGATTTCAAAGGCATTATAGGTGTTAGTTGCTATAATGATATATCTATGGCATATGATTTTTCACAAAGAGGGGCAGATTATGTAGCATTTGGATCCATGTTTGAATCTAAAACAAAACAGAATGCAATAAAATGTCCCCTAAACATATTGCAAGAAGCAAAAAAAATAATACAGATTCCAATATGTGCTATAGGCGGCATAACAAGATATAATGTGCATTTGCTAGAATGCGATATGATAGCCGTAATATCAAGTCTTTGGGAAACAAACACAATTACAGATAATGCCAAAAACCTAATAAATTCAAGATTATTATGAAGCAAAATTGCATGTTCTAGAATGATATATCTGCAAACTATTATCTAAATTTATAGACACAAAATTAGCTTTTGTTGCAAAACAAAGCTTGCTAGATTTTATATTGCTTTTTTGCTATCATTTCGTTATTATTAAGACAAATAAGAAGGATTAGAAGTAAATCACAATAAGTTATGTGTCCAATAAATTATTATCACATTAAAAATAATAATTATGTTAATTAGCCTATCTCTACATGATACATTGTGTCTAAAATTTAATAATGATTTGTATATTATGTATAGAATCTATCAAACACAATAGTGAGTAGTATATGATTTATGTATTAAAATCTGATGATAAAAAAATTAGTTATGATAGAGAACTTATGGAAGGTGTGCATATATTGCAAATTTTAAACATAAAATACATACCACTTATAATTAAGCAAGATACATTAAACACTATTGATTATGTTTTAGTTACTTCAAAGCATGCTATTAAAGCGATTTTAAACAGCGATTATGCAACAACATTTTTGCAAAAGCCTATTATTGCAATTGGAGAGAGTAGCAAACAAGAATGGATAAAATCTGGCGGTATTGTAGCGATGAGTCAAAATAAATTAAGTAGTGGAGAAAAATTTGCAGATTCTATAAAAGATTCCATAAGAGGCAAGCATATCTTATACATACACGGAAAAGAGATAGCAACAAATTTCAAATTACTATTGAGTGATATTTGCAATATAACCGAATTAATAGCATATGAAAGCTATGAAAATAAAAAAGCATTTTTTAATCATAGC
Organism: Helicobacter sp.; assembly: GCA_029264775.1. Taxonomy (GTDB): domain Bacteria; phylum Campylobacterota; class Campylobacteria; order Campylobacterales; family Helicobacteraceae; genus Helicobacter_A. The sequence continues at coordinate 13,087 of JARHYT010000016.1, forward strand.
TTGAATTGCAAAGATTCAAAGCACATGGAATCTAAGATCAACTTTAAAGATGGAACAATATTTATTTTTGGTTCTCCAAAAAATTATGATATTTTTACCAAATATTACACATGGAATGAAACATGGTATGCCATATCGCTTGGAGATACAACCTATAATAAATTCCCAAAAAATATAAATAAATTTAATGCAAATGGAAATTTTTTATGTGCTATAAAACTTGCTAAGAGCATTGACAACAAAGGCTTGCAATAAGACTACAGCTAATCTAAAAGGTAATTATATGAAGAAAAAAAAATATAAAAATAAATTTCTTGATGGCAGCAAACATACAAATAGAAATACAAAAAAAGATAAAACAAATGCAATAAATGATAAATTTAATTTTCTTTTTCCTAGATTAAAGGCTTTCATAACAGATATGTTTTTGCTAAATATGCCTATATTATATATAACTACATATTTATTATTAGATGGTAAAAATGATTTTTTACATAATCAACTTGCTATTTTTATGTGTGAATTTTTATATTGTTTCTTACTATTCTTGTTTTTTGCCTTAAAAGGACAAACACCGGGCTTTCGATATGCAGAGATTATGCTGTGTTCAAATATATGTGAATCTGATTCGCATCAGAAACCACCAAAAGTTACACAAGTTATCATCTTTATACTGGTTTGGCTAATTGAATTAAGTTTTTTTCTATGGATTTTTACTTTTTTTAGAAAGGATAAAAAAACATTGCATGAATTAGCATCAAATACAAAAATAATATATAAAGCAAATCCAACTAAACAAAAATATGAGGAAGGATTACAAACATATAACAAATATAAAAATATGTAAATAAAGAACATTAAAGCAATAGCATATTTGCATTGTATAATTAATTCTTGATATAATCAAGTAAATAAACACGAGGGAGTTTTATGCAAAATACACTTGATACAATTTTAATACATGGTGGAACTACAACAGATAAACACACAGGAGCAATTAATGTACCTATTTATCAAACCTCTACTTATGCACAAAAGGCTTTAGGACATAATTTAGGGTATGAGTATTCGCGTACTAAGAATCCAACTAGAGATGGCATAGAAAGCCTTATAGCAGAATGCGAAAATGGCAAATTTGGCTTTGCCTTTTCATCCGGTATGGCAGCCATTTCTACAATTTTAAGTCTTTTTAAAAGTGGAGATTGCATAATTATTTCTAGTAATGTGTATGGTGGAACTTTTAGAATCTTAGATAAAGTGTTTTCAAACTTTAATATAAGTTATAAAATTATAGATACAAGGGATTTGAATGCCCTAGATTCCGCCATTACAAATGAGGTTAAAGCGGTTTTAGTAGAAACTCCGGCTAATCCTTTATTAGGTGTAACACCACTTGAGAAAGTAGCTGAATTAGCAAAAAAGAAAGGCATTATAAGTATTGTAGATAATACTTTTATGACGCCATATTTACAAAGACCACTAGATTTTGGTATTGATATTGTAGTTCATTCCGCAACAAAATATCTTGGTGGACATAGTGACTTAATAGCTGGACTTGTTGTTGTAAATGATTGCAAACTTGCAGAAAAAATTAGTTTTTTACAAAATAGCATAGGTGGCATTTTATCTCCATTTGATAGTTTCTTGCTTGTAAGAGGAATGAAAACTTTAGGATTAAGAATGCAAAGGCATAGTGAAAATGCATTATTTTTGGCGGAATCTTTACATATGAATAAAGCTGTTAAGAAAGTATATTACCCCGGATTAAAGGATAGTAGAGATTATGAGGTACATAGCAAACAAGCTTTGTTGGGTGGTGGAATGCTAAGCTTTGAGCTAAAAGATAACTATGACTATAAGAAATTTTTTGAATCTACAAATATTATTGTTTTGGCAGAAAGTTTGGGCGGAGTAGAATCTCTTTTATGTCATCCTGCTTCCATGACACATGCATCTATACCGAAGAAAATAAGGGAGTCTATGGGCATAGGTGATAACCTCATTAGATTATCTGTTGGTATTGAATATGTTAAAGATTTACTTGATGATATACAACAAGCAATAGATAAGTCAAAAATTACAGCATAAATAAAGGCATATCATGATTTATCATTCTATTGTAGATCTTATAGGCAATACACCATTGCTTGAGCTATCAACGATATCAATACCAAATAATAATAAGATTTTTGCCAAATTAGAGTTTTTTAATCCTGCTGGTGGCATTAAAGATAGAATGGCTTTCTATATATTAAATAAGCTGAAAAATGAGGGTAAATTAAGTGAGAATAGTGTTATAATAGAGGCTACAGCTGGTAATACTGGGCTTGGCATTGCACTAGTTTCAAGCTACTTTAAATGTAAATCAATCCTTGTTGTGCCTGATAAATTTGCTATAGAAAAGCAAATCCTAATGAAAGCACTTGGTGCAGAAGTAATTAATACGCCAAAAGAAGATGGTATGCTAGGTGCTGTAGAAAAAGCAAAAATATTAATGAAAAATATTCCAAATGCCATAAGTATAGATCAATTTAATAACAATGATAATCCAAACACGCATTATTTAACAACAGCTAGAGAAATTTATAATGATATGTTGAAATTTAACAAAGATTTAAACAAACCTTGTATTGATTATTTTGTTAGCGGTGCTGGTAGTGGAGGCAGCTTTAGCGGAATTATACGGTATTTAAAGGAACAAGATTCTAAAATACAAGGTGTATTATGTGATCCAATTGGCTCAATTATAGGAGGGGGAGAGGTTGGATGTGCTAATATAGAGGGAATAGGAAATAACTTTATTCCAAACACAATGGATACTTCATTGATAGATAGAGTAGAAAAAATTTTTGATGATGAAGCATTTAGTGGCTTAAGACTACTAGCTAGTAATGGCATACTTGCCGGTATATCATCTGGGGCTTGTTTGAAAGCATGTTTAAAATTAGCAAATAAAGTTACAAATAGCAATATTGTAACAATTTTTGCTGATGGTTTTAGTAGATATTTTAGTAAAAATCTAATTTAGTTATATGTTATTAATGAGTTTTTATATATTCGTAATTTTGAATAATTTTAGGATTTTAACTAGTAATAACACAAAATTTAGATAGATATTTTTTTAGTTTTTTTGGGTATAATACGCATTTGCAAATTACAATAAGGAGAAATGATGCTAGAGGGAAAAATTATAAGTTTGGATAAAGAAATGAAGGAAGGAAAAGTAGAACAAGCTTTAAACAAACGAGTATTTCCATTTTCTTTTAGTGTTTGGGAGGGGGAAGAGGAGGAGCTAACACCAAATATTGATGTTGAGTTTCTAGTAGAGAATCGTATTGTTGTAAAAATGAAATTTAAAATTTCCCTTGAGGATGAAGAAGCTATACCTGTTACAAAATCACCAGAAGATTGCATTAATGAATACTTTTTAAGAGAAAAGTCTATACTTAGTCATCATAAAGATTTTATAGATGGACATAAAGAACTTGATTTTATGCGTATGAAAAGATTTTTATTCACTGCCTATAATGATTTATGTGATTTAGATTCTATGCTTGAAAACAAAGAGCTTAAAGCAGTGAAACATGAGGTTTCATCTCTATACAAGGATTTTGAAGAATATAATAGAAAAATTCAATATCCGTTGTTATATTGCTTCGAAAAAATATTTCTTGTAAGACAAGTTGCCTTTACAAATTTAGAGCAATATATAGAGGATGTAAAAATAAGTATGGCTAGTGCTAAGTCAGAATGCGAACCTCTTGGTAGGAGACTAGAGGAAGAGGAAAGGAATTTAAAACTAATACCAGATAAAAAAAGTCGTGAATTTTTAGAATATGAAAAAGAAGTAAAGGTTTTGCGTAGGAGATTTGTTGATTTAATAGATTATATAGCAAAGCAAAAAGATATAATTGCAAGGGAAACTGCTCGCATGCAAGTTTTTAAGGAAAAACATTATAAGACATTTGCAGATGTATTTGCACCGATGACAGCAGAAATTAAAGCTAGATTTCTTCAATTACTTAATACAAAAGGATATGATTTAGACAAAGCTATGTGGTCTAGGGCAAAAACAAATCAATATGTAAAGAAATTCTTTAGAGATGCTGATATTCATGGGGGATATAATTCAAGAACTTATCTGCGATATTTTTTAAAAGGTCTTGATAAAAATAAAGTTGTTTCGCCAAAAACTAAAGAATTATTTGGATTGCTAAAGGACTTAGAAAAAACTAGCATACAAAATGTTATGGTTATACAAGAAAATGATACAAAATCATTTAAATCACAGCAATTAATAGAGAGAGTAGATTCGGCATTAAAGATACTAGTAGAACATGATCCATTTAGTGCGCTTACAAAATTAGGGCAAAAACCGCAAGATATAGTAGTTATAGATTACAAAATTAATGGTTTATTGGCTTTTGATTTTATAAGAGAGTACAACGAAACACCAAATGCAAAAAAAGATATAATTTTTATAGTAGTTACTCCAACACCTTTAGACTATAATACTATGGAAGAAGGAAGGAATCTAGGTGTAGAGTATTATGTCTTAGCAGATGATTCTGAATCTTTTTCAGATGCAATAAGAATGGCAATTTAATTACCACTCAACTTAAAAAATTATAACAATAGGAATTATATATAGGCATATAATGATTAAAATTATGTAGTTTCTATACCTTTTTTATATAGATAAAATTATTATAGTTAGTTATCGGTAATAAAAAACCATTAACAACTATTGATTAGCTTTATATGTTATATAAGTATATATCAAAGTTTTCATGTTATAACACCATATACCACAAATCGATATTAAAAAGCAAAAAGTTTTATAATAACTTTGCTTGTAATTAAAGTATGAGCATTATGAATTATGTGTTTATAAATACAAATACTATAAAGAAATTGTAATAAAAAAGGCTAAATTGAAAATACAATAAAGATAGAATGCTAGTAAGGCATAGTATGCAAAATAGGATAATTAGAATAAATTAAATACTAAATAATAAATATATTCTCATATTATTACAATAGGTATTGACATGAGATTCTAATATAGAAATTATAAACTTCAAACTATTTAAAATATTTTATAATCTATAAACAATACACAATCTTGCAATACAAGCAAACGATTAACATAATATAAATTAATATTATTCTAAAAATACTTTAGATAATAATCACAGCCTAATGCAAAAAATGTCTTTTACCAGAGAAATATAAAGATATTTGATGATTGTTTGCTGATTGTATAACCTCATCATCCCTGATACTACCACCAGGCTCAATAATTGCTTTTACACCTATGCTAGCAGCAAGCTCTATGCTATCTTTAAATGGAAAAAATGCTTCACTAGCTAAACTAGCACCATTTAAATCCAATCCCATTTCTTTTGCCTTTTTTATAGCAGCATGGCTTGCATCAACTCTACTTGTCATACCCATTCCAATTGCAACAAGAGTGCTATTTTTAACAAATGTAACACAATTTGATTTTGTTAAACTAGCAATTTTATAGGCTATCTCTAAGTCAAGAAATTGCTCTTTTGTCGCCTTAACATTACTCATAAGTTTTGAATCTAGCACCTCATTTCTTTCTATAAAGTCACTATTTTGATATACGAAACCACCCTCTACATGTTTGAAATCATGTAAATCTCTTGGAAAATAGAGTTTATCATCATTGGAATCTATATTTCTATATTCAAATATCTTAATACGCTTTTTATTTTTAAAAAGCTCTAATACTTCTCTTTGCACATACCCAGCCACCACAACTTCAATATAACTTTTTAATATCTCTTCTGCAAGTTTTACATCAAGAGTTCCATTAATAGCAACTACACCGCCATATGCACTAACACTATCACATTTTAACGCCTCTCTGTAAGATTCTATAATACTATCTTTTAATGCAAAGCCACATGGATTACCATGTTTTACAACACAAACACAATTTGCATCACCAAATGAAGTAGCAATTTTAATTGCAGCATTCATATCTGTAATATTATTAAAACTAGCATTACCTTTTAAGCTTATTAAATATTTTGAATATATATTTTCAAATTCATACAATACACCTTTTTGATGCGGATTTTCACCATAACTTGTATCCATAACCTTCTTGCCAACAATGAACTTATCTTCGCCCATAGATTCATTAAATCTATTATTCATATAATTTGCTATCATGCAATCATACTTTGCAGTATGACTAAAAGCTTTTATCATTAAATTACGGCGAAAACTAATATCATCTCGGTTATTTCTCAATGTATTTATAACGCAATCATAGTCATTAGAATCTACCACAACTATAACATAAGAAAAATTTTTTGCAGCAGCCCTTATCATACTAGGACCACCTATATCTATATTTTCTATGATTGTATCAAAATCATCTGTCTTTTGTGTAGTTTCCTTAAATGGATATAGATTGACACAGACAAGGCATATATTAAAAATATCATTATCATTTGCTACTTGTATATCAGATTTATTATTTCTCCTATACAAAATTCCACCATGAATCTTTGGGTGAAGTGTCTTTACTCTGCCATCAAACATTTCTTGACTTTTAGTATAGCTACTAACATCTAATGCCTCTATATTGTTTTGTTTCAATACTTCCAAAGTTCCACCTGTACTCAGAATCTTATAATCTAGCTTTATCAAATCTTTTGCAAAAGATACTATGTTTTTTTTATCACTAACACTCAAAAGAGCATATTTTTGTCGCATTTCATTCCTTATTATAAAAATACAAAATATTTCTTATTGTATCCTAAACTTAAGAAAAATTAGTATTTTAATAGAGTTAAAACAATATTTCATATGCAACAAAGACATAAGATGCCATAATGTATTGAATGATTTTAATAAATTTATAATCAAATAAACTAATATATTTTTGTATGAGTTTGTATTTATAAATACAAAATATTTATTTTTTCATAATACCATTAGGTTATAATAATTGAAACTATAAAAAAGGTGGAAGCATTATGATATTATTAAGTGGTCCATGTGTCATAGAAAATGAGAAAAATTTATACAAAATTGCAAAAGGCTTAGAATTTGCCAATGATGATGAAGATATTGACTTTTATTTCAAGGCTAGTTTTGATAAAGCAAATCGGACAAGTTTAGATAGTTTTAGGGGACCCGGATTAGAAAAAGGATTAATATTATTAGAAAAAATAAAAAAAGATTTTGGGTATAAAATAATTACAGATATACACGAAAGCTGTCAAGCAAAGGCACTTGCTGAAGTAGTTGATATTATACAAATACCTGCGTTTCTATGTAGGCAAACAGATTTAATTATTGAGGTTGCAAAAACTGATGCAATCATTAATATCAAAAAAGGGCAATTTATGAATCCAAATGATATGCAATATAGTGTTTTAAAAGCGATAAAAACACGGGATTCTAATATAACAGATTCTGAATTTTCTAAAAATGCAAACGCTCTAAGCATAAAGCATAGAATATGGCTAACAGAGAGGGGAAGTACATTTGGGTATGGTAACTTGGTTGTAGATATGCGTTCGCTTGTCATCATGAGAAAGTTTGCACCTGTAATTTTTGATGCAACGCATAGTGTGCAAATGCCCGGTGGACTCAATGGCAAAAGCGGTGGAGATAGTAGCTATGTATCTTATTTAGCAAGAGCTGCTAGTAGTGTTGGTGTCGATGGTTATTTTATGGAAACACATTTTAATCCAAAAGAAGCCTTGAGTGATGGTCCAAATATGATCCAATTAGACAAATTAAAATCATTGATTGTGATTTTAAAGGAGCTTGATTCTATATCAACAAAGGTAGTCTAGTAAAAATTATAGCATTAATATAAACATTTAATCATTGCAATTTATTCTCTATTCTATCTTGTATCTTTGTGTTGTTTGCTTCACTATTGATATTTTGCTTTGATTCTGGATTGACAAATTTTAATATAACATATGCCACTCCATATAATACTACCATTGGCATCGCAAGCAATAATTGAGAAATTACATCTGGCGGGGTTACTATTGCTGCTATAACAAATATAACAACTACAGCATATCTAAAATATTTTTGCAAGGTTTTATCAGTAATTAAACCTACTTTGCCTAAAAAAAATGCCATAACAGGCAATTCAAAAACAAATCCAAATGCAAGCATAATGCGAATAAAAAATGATAAGTATTCATTGCTGGCTATATTTGCTTCTAACACATCATTACCGAATGCAAGAACATATTTGATAATAAAAGGAAACACCACCACATAGCAAAAAAGTAATCCTACTGCAAACATAAAACTACCAAAAAATACGAATGGTAAAACAAGCTTCTTTTCATGTTTATATAGACCGGGTGCAATAAAAAGCCATAATTGCCAAAAAACAATTGGAATTGCAATAACAAATGCACTAAAAAAACTTACTTTTATAGCAACAAATAGATATTCTGCCGGTGCTACCTGTATTAATTTGCCTTTTACACCCATTTCAAAAGCATGCTGTATTGGTAACTGAACAAAAAAGAATATTTCCTGATGAAATGCAAAACAAGCAACAAAACAAACAATCACACTAAGTATAGATATAATCAATCGTTTGCGTAAATCTTGTAAATGAGGTCGCAACTCGTCAAACATAATTAACCTTTTTTATAACCGTATTAATAAATTACACAATATGTGGATTCCAAAACACTTTATAATCATTTTTGTATATTATTACCCTCTTTTTTTACCTCTGTGATATTTTCTTGAGTATCAGTAGAAACCTTGTCTTCCAACTTAGTATTACCATTAGAATCAAACACAACATCTCTTGGTTGATAATCTTGAAACAAATGCTTTATATCATTCATATCTTGTTGTATTTCTGATACTAAATTAGCATCCTTAATTTCTTTGCTAATATCTACACTATTTTCTAATTTTTCTTTATATTCCTGTGCCTCTCTTTTCAATTCTGCTAGATTCACTTCCCTATCTATTGTTTCTTTTGCATCTTGAATTGTATTTTTTAATACCTTCCATATTTTAGTAATCTCAATTATGGCGTTTGGTAACTTATCTGGTCCCAACACAATAACAGCAACGATTATAATCAGGATAATCTCACCAATACCAAATCCAAGCAAAAAACATCTCCTATTATTGCATACCCTCTAATACACCCTGAACTTCTTTCAAAGAAGTAGTGGTGGTAGAAAAGAATATTTCAACTCTATTGTTAGCACGACGATTTACTTCACTTGTGTTTGGCACCATTGGGCTATATTGACCAAAAGAAGTATATGACAACCTAGCCGGATCAACACCTCTACCTATTAGATAATTCATAACATTTGATGCTCTAGCTGCCGCAAGATCATAATTATCCCTATATCCACTAGGGGGAGTATTGTCTGTATAACCCTTAATATTTATCATAACCTCTGGTGGAAGTTTATCAATCAAAGTAGCTAATAAATCTAACTCTGTTTTCCTATCTTGATTTACAAGCTCTGCTGCCCCGGGTTCAAACAATAAATCAGATGGTAATCTAAGTGTTGTCCCCTGTTCTATTTGCTCCAAAAGCCCACCATCTTGAATTAGATTTGACAATTGTGTTATGGTAACAACCGTTGTTGGTGCATTTTGATTTGTTGATGTATTCTTTTGCGTTTCGCTTGTATCTTCTCTAACAGTTCCCGGATCTGGCGGTATAATCATCACAGGCATTGTCCTTTCTGGCATAGGCGTTGCATCAAAAATTGTAATGAATGCCTCCGTAACTGCCTTAATCTTAGAAGTATTTGATGCAGAAATCGCATACAGGGCAATAAAAAGTGCTAATAATAATGATAAAAAGTCTGCATATGGAACAGCCCATTTCTCTCCAGCTGGACATTCTTCACATTTACATTTCTTTGCCATATTCTATTCCTTACAACTAAATTATCTCTACACAAAGTAGAGCAAGCATAATAACTATTCAAATTGTGAAATCTTAGGCTCTCCGGGTGGAATAAATCCTAACAACTTAGCCTCAAGATTACGAGGGTTATCACCATTAGCAATACCAACTACTGCCTCAAGTATCATAACCTTTTCTATTATTATATCATGAGATTTTGCTTTTAATTTATGTCCAAAAGGACCAAAGAAAGCATAAGCACTCATAATACCTGTAACCGTAGCTGTAAATGCACCAGCAATACCTGCCGCCATAGCCGCTGGATTATCAAGTAGAGCTAGTGCCAACATAAGCCCCATAACCGCACCAACCAAGCCAAATGTAGGTGAAGACTCACCCATAATAATCCAAAAGTGTGCCGCACCATGATAATAGTGTTCTAATTGCTCTATTTGAACTTCCATATCCTCACGCACATCTTTTGCTTCACGACCATCAATAATCATTGACATAGCTTCCCTTGTAAAATCATCCTCTAGTTGAGATACCCTAGCCTCAAGAGTCAATAAACCATTTTTACGAGCTTCTGAGCTAAACTCCACCATTTGTCTTATTGTATTATTTAAATTAACCTTTGGATTCACAAAAACAAGCTTAACTTCCTTAAAAGCTGCTTTGACAGCCTTTGCATGACTCGAAGTCATAGCAGAAAACATGGCAGTTGGAATCACTATAAGAACGGAGCTTAAATGGATAACATGCAAAGGGTTACCACCCTCTAATATATCCCCAACCGATATACTAACTATCGACAACACAATACCTAAAATACTCGATAAATCCATAAAAATCCTCTCTATAATCTCAAAGTAAATTTAAAAGCAAAACACATGCCATATAATTATACATGATAATCTATCAATTCTCTAATACCATTTTCATCAGAACACACCCTACATTGAGTATTTCTTTTTATAGCTATTTTCCTAAAGTTCATAGTTTTTATATCAACACTCAATAGCGTATTGGTTAGCAATTCCCCTATGCCTAGTATATACTTGATAGCCTCACTAGCTTGAATACAACCAACAATACCGGGTAAAACTCCAAACAATCCAGCCCTAAAAATAGAGTTAAACTCCTTATCTGGTGGTTCATCAAAAGCACATGCAAAACACGCACTTACCTTTGGGATAATAGTCATTGTTTGTCCTCTATATTTTAATACACCTGCATGACTAAATGGTTTATCTATCATAACACAAGCATCATTTATGAGAAATTTACTAGCAAAATTATCGGTAGCATCTATTATAAAGTCATAATTTTGTAGAATCGGTATAGCATTTTCTGCTGTAAGTTTCTCAAAATATGTATCAACAATCACATTTGGATTTACATTAGTCATTTTCGTTTTAGCTGATAATATCTTGGCTCTCCCAATATCAGGAGTTGTATGGATTACTTGCCTTTGTAGATTGCTAATCTCGACTATATCATAATCTAGGATACCAATCCTGCCTATGCCCGCAGCAGATAAATACAAACATATAGGAGAACCCAATCCACCAGTTCCTATTACCAAAACTCTCGCTTTTGCAAGTTTCTCTTGCCCCTCTTCACCTACATCATCTAGCATTAAATGCCTTAAATAACGCTCTTTCAATACACTTTCTGATTCCATAGCACCACCATCAAACGACTATATGTCTTATCCAAGCTAAGACATTATTAGATTCTATACCAACAGAAGTATCCTCACCATGACCGGGGTGTATTGGATAATTATTTTCTATTTGTGAGAATCTTTGTAGAGACTCTTTCATGTCAGAGGCACTAGAATAAGGAAAATCATATCTCCCTATACTACGATTGAAAATAAAATCACCACTAAAAAAATGATTATCAATTTCTATCATACTGCAACCGGGGGTATGTCCGGGAAAATGCCAATATTTTACCTCAATACCCTCTATATCAAGTTTTGCAACACCCTTATTGTTTTCTACACAAATATCTACTTTAGTAGTTGAGAGACCAAGATCAAAGCAATCAGACTCAAGCATAAAAGAATCTTGCTTTGGGCAATACACCTTTGTATTTGTTTTACCCTTTAGCATAGCTACATCCCAAATATGATCAAAATGTCCATGCGTTATCAAGATTGCTTTTAGATTTTTTGAGTTATCCAAAACCCACTCACTAGAGTTATATCCGGGATCAATTACAAACTCAAAGTCATCAAATTGCAACAAATAAGCATTTGTAAGATACTCTCCAAAAGCTCTTTTTAGAATCTTCATACCACTTTACCTTAAATGTTTTCGTATCTCTAATTAATGTTACCCATTCTATCATAAACTTACTTAACTATAAATAAAACACGAAATAAAAATTACTTTATTTTTTTACGCTTGTTTGCAAGTTTAGATAAATATGTACAAGCACTATCATTTCGTAAATAACAAGCTTTTGTATAATACTGCATAGCATTTGCTATATCTTCATTCATATCTTGGGTAACCCCTCGCTCATATATAATGCCAAGATTTAAACATGCATCAGGATAATCATCACCACAAGATTGATTAAAATAATGAATTGCTTGTGCATAGTCACCAGCACTCTTTGCATAATTATAACGCAAAACACCAAGATTAAAACAAGCAACACTATCGCCCATACTGCAACTTCTACCATAATAGTTTTGTGCTTGTGTTAAATTGTAGCTAGTGTTGTTTTTATCATCAATATCACCACTATATATTAAGCCAAGATTCTGACATGCTTCTTTATTGCCAGCTTTACAAGACTTAGCATATAATTCAATTGTTCTATCCTTTTCAATCTTATGTTCTTCGTCTCTTTTTTTCTCTTTCTCTCTCTCCTCTTTGGAAACATGCTCATAAAATGCTAGATTATTGCACGCATCATAATTACCGCCATTGCATGCTTTAGTATAAAAGCTCATCATATTATTGTAGTACTCAATCTTTTTTCTCTTTCTTTCAGAACGAGAAAACCTCCTATCAGAATCTATATTCTCTAATATTCTACCCTGAACTATGCCTGCTGATAAACATGCTATATAGTTATTAAGCTCGCATAATTTTGCAAAAATAGGTAAAGATTCGTCTAATTTACCAAGTCTATATAGATTATAGGCGGTATCATAATCTACTTTTTGATTATATGTATCACTATGTGGCTTATAGTAATTACTATGCGTGTTTCCTTGCCACCAGTAATTATTACTTTTAGCTAAGGCACAATGAAAAAACATTATAATGCAAACAGAAAATAGCCAAACTACACTCTTCATAATATGAGCTCCTTTTTTAATATTTGATTTTTACATAGAATTATATTAATATTTCAAATACTTTAGTCAAAAAATATCATAGTATCGAGGAAAACTTGAAAAACTTTATATTTCTTATACTCATAGGATTATTTTTAAGTGCATGTTCCAAGTATAATGCAAAAATTACAAAGGAATATGACAACCAACATTATACACAAGCTTATAAAACATTGCAACACGCTACAATGAAAGAATCAAATGACTGGCTTTTGTGGAAAATGCAATCGGCTTTTATCACTTTTAGCTATTTTGGTCCTCATTTTAGTCTAATTGATTTAGAAGAGGCAGAACAAAAGTTTAAAATAAATGAAAGTGAAGGATTATTGTCTAGTGTTGGTGAAAATATTGGTGCTACACTTAGTAATGACTTAGCAATACCATACAAGGGCTTGGTTTTTGAAGGAGTTTTTTTAAATTTTTATAAAGCGTTAGCATTCTCTAGTATGGGAGATAGTGTTCAAGCAAGAATTGAATTTAACAGGGCAAATGATAGACAAAGAAGAGCAAAAGATTATTATGCAAAAGAGATAAAAAAATCACATGATAAAGCAATAAAAGCAGCAAGTGAAAAAAAGAAAAATACAAACTATGAAAAAAGCACAACAGATTATGAAATAAACAAGATTATTAATGAAAAATATACAACACTTCGTGAATTTGCAATATACAAAGATTTAATAAATCCAATTGTACCTTATGTTTCGGGATTATATTTCATGATTGAGGGAGACTTTATTAAATCCATAGATTTATTGAAAGAATCTTATGGTATTAGTGGTGCTAATATCATAGCAAAAGATATGCAATTACTTGAATATAGAAAAAATAAAGCAAACAAACAAACCTACACATGGATTATTATAGAGGATGGGGATATGGCAAGAAAGGATGGCATTGAAATTTCAATGCCGTTTGCTTTAGAAAACGGAGTTAATGCTATTAATATGGCATTACCACATTTAAAAGAGGGCAAAAACACATATATCTCATATAGAGTTAATGATGCACAAGCGGATATGGTTAGCAGTGTAAGCAATCTATTTGCAAGCGAATTTGAAAAACAATTAATGCCAATTATTACAAGAGCTATTATAAGCACATTGCTAAAATATAGCATTACATATTCTGCTAATGAATTTGGTGGGGATTATGGTGTATTAATGGGTCTTGTTACAACGATTGCATTTAGTGCAATAAATCAAACGGATACTAGGACTAGCCTTATGTTGCCAAGTAGCATATGGGCTACTAGGGTAAAAAACACAGATTCTAATATAAAAGTTTTTGGAAATAACATAGAGTTGCTAAATCTACCGATAACAAATGATTGCAATATACTAGATAAGAAATTATCAAGTGCAAAAGAGTTTGAGAAAGTCGTTAAAGCAAAATCTAAAGATTTATCTGCTAGAATCCACATATTCCAAAATTACTATGAAAGTGGCAACGAGGATAAGGTATGTGCAAAAACAGATAATATAGTTTATGTTAGGGTGCATCATGGAACTATAACTCACGCAATTATTAAAGGAGATTAAATGCAATTGTTATTAAAATTCGTAGCAGTAAGTTTTATAGGTGTTAGCATTATTGGTTGTGGTGGAAAGGTTGAATATGTTGATAATCAAGATTCAGCACAATACACAAGCACAGGAATAGATTATCATGACATAGAATCAGCAATTTATAAAAGTGTACAAAGTTTGCTTGAAAGCGATTATATTATGGGCTTAGATAATAAAAAGGTGCTTGCAATCTCAGATGTAGTAAATGATACAATGCAACAAGTAGATGTAAGGGGATTAACAACAAAAATAGCTAGAGCAATGAGAAAAAGTGGAAAATTCGAGCTTACAAATGCTATTAGCGGTAGTGGTGGATCTGTTGATAATATGATATATAATTCTAGAGATTTAAGAAACAATGATGAATTTAATCAATACACAACGATAGAGAAAGGCAATTTAATAGCACCTAATCTATCACTATCTGGTATAATCGTGCAAAAAAATACAAAGATTGGTAAAAAACAAAGAGTTGATTATTCTTTTATACTTACACTTACAGATTTAAAAACAGGTATAGTAAAATGGGATGAAAGCACACACATAATAAAAGTAGCACCCAATAGCAAAGTATCATGGTAAGCAATAAATCGTTTTAATTGCAAATGTATCATACCCTAATTATTTGCGTGACTCTATCAATAGTTTTTAATAAGATACTAAGTTGTAAGGTAATAAATGAAAATTTCAAGTTATATATTATTAACTACTAAGGCTAAGGTGCTATATATTTAGCTACATTAAACTTCATTGTGTAATAAAGTTTTTATCTTGTATCGGAGTGATTATGTTTCATATTGTGCTTGTTGAGCCAAGGATACCACAAAATACAGGTAATATAGGTAGGCTTTGTGTGGCAACAGATTCAACATTGCATTTAATATATCCAATAGGTTTTAGCACCAAGGATAAAGATATTAAAAGAGCTGGGCTTGATTATTGGCAGCATTTAAAGATATTTGAATGGGAAAACTTAGAATCTTTTTGGAAAAAATATCCATTTAATGATAAACATTTTCTATTCAGCACTAAAGCAAATAAGTTATATTTTACAGCGGATTTATCCAATGGTGGTTTTCTGTATTTTGGTAGAGAAGACGCAGGACTTAAAGCCTCGCTATTAGATTCTAATGCAAATCATGTTTATAAACTACCAATGAAAAAGGGAATAAGAAGTATCAATCTAGCAACAAGTGTTGGAGCAGTATTATATGAGGGCATAAAACAAAGTAATATATATACTGAATGGTAATATTTCTAAGATCCTACGAAGTAATAAGATATATCAATTTAATTTAATCTGCAAAAAATATACAACAAGATAAGTATTTTTACATCAATAAGTTTTAATAATAGTTTTATCAAAAGTTACAGGTGTGTAATATTAAAAAATATCAACATGTCTATATATTTTATTATAAACATGGTATTTATTAATTTAAATTTTATTAAAATGATAATTCTATGCTTTAAAATTACGCTCCTAGCAAAGTATATATATATATATGATAATGGTAACAAATCGAGATACATAAAAGATTATATGTCCTTTTTAAGCCAAAAACAAAATTTAAAATCATAAATATATAAAAACTTTAAAAAATATTATGATTTTTAATATGATAATTTATACAATAGAGAACTAATTCAAATAGTTATGATACAATATATATGAAAGATATGTTAAGGATAGCATAGTGAAAGCCAATGAAAATAATTTTAGTTTTATGCAAAATGAAGAGATAATCGAGATTCCATTTTTTCAAAGACCATATGTATGGAAAGAGGATCAATGGGAGCAGCTTTTTGATGATTTGTTAAATAGTTATACTAATAAAACAGAGCATTTTTTAGGTTCTATTGTTTTGAAACAAGTTTCAACCAATGCAGGTGAAGGTTCGAAAAGAAACCTGATTGATGGGCAACAAAGATTAACTACATTTTCAATTTTGGTAAAATCACTATATGATAAGCTAGAAGATGATTCTAAAGTGGATTATGCAGGCTATCTTTTTAAGAGACCCACAAAAAACAAAGAACCAAAAATCAAACATTCTAAGTATGATGAAGCCATTTTTTCTAAAATTTTAAAAGCAAATTGCTATGATGATATAATGAATGGTAAGGAAAAACTTATCTCTGCATATAAATATTTTGTTGAAAAAATTAAAGTTTTAGACAATTACTCAGAATTTTTGCAATTTATTGTCAATTCCAACTTATGGGTTGTTATTAATCTTGATTCTAATGAAGATGAGCAGAAGATTTTTGATTCAATAAATACTGCGGGTTTAAAACTAACAGCAACAGATATTATAAAAAATGCTCTTTTTGCGAAAGCCATATCCCTCAACTGTGATTATGTAACTTTGTATCAAAAATACTGGGAAGAAGTTTTTGAAAAAGATAAACATCGTAAATTTTGGGAACAAGAGGTTGCTACAGGAAGGATTAAGCGTGTACAAAGTGAGATTTTTTTACATGCTTTTGCAATTATTCAAGGATTTTTTAGCTTAGAAGATAATTTAGAAAGATTGAGTGAGGTTTATAAAAATTATTTTAAAGACTTTGATAAAGAAAAATTAGAAAATTTTATCAAAGATATTCATAAGTATGCTATGGTTTATAAAAACTTTCCACATATTACAGAAAAAACAATTTTTAGTTTTGAAAAATTTGAATTAAGATTATTTCATATCCTCCATCAAACAAGCACGAATACAATCATCCCCTTAATACTATATTTAAAGCTTTCTTTAATTAGTAGAGATAATGATTTGGAGAAGAGTTTTTTTCTACTTGAGACTTTTATTCTTACTAATTGGTTATGTTGTCAATCAACAAAAGATTACAATAAACTTTTTGCTGGCATTGTTGGAAAACTTAAAAATTGTAATAATATTTTTGAAACCCTTAAAGAATCTTTGCAAGATAGAATGCCGGGGGCAAAAGAAATAGAACAAGCACTTTTTTCTAATGGAGATCATTGTTTAACAAATAACCGTGCAAAATTGATTTTATTTTGGATAGAATTATACAGAAGACATAAAAATCAAAACAAACAAGATATTGTGGAGTTGAACTATATTTATACTTTAGAACATTTAATTCCACAAAGTTGGGAAACATATTGGAAAGATGCATGTTTTAATGAAGAAAATGTAGAAAAATTGATTTATCAAATTGGCAATATGACACTTCTTAAAGGTTCACTTAATAATTCTATAAAAAATAGAGAATGGATAATTAAGCTTAATGGCGATGGAAGTAGAAAAAACAATATTACATCTTGTGCAGATTTATTAATTACAAAAGAACTATTGGATAAGCAACAATGGGGAGAGAAAGAGGTAGATAAAAGAAGTAAGCAATTGATAAAAGAATTTTTTGAAATATGGCAATTTAAGTAATATTTTTTGTCTAAATTAGAACTTTTAACTTAGCTAATCTAGCAATAACCTATATTTTTAAATGATTTTTAGCATTAAAGTACAGATTATAGCAAGTTATATGTTTTATAACAGAATCTATTAATTACAATTAAAACACAAATTAAAAAATTAATACATTAGCTTATTTTTTAATAACATCACTTATCGATTATCTTTTCTTAAAGTAGCTATTACTCAATTACAAGTAATAAAGTTTTACAAAACACGATAGATTCTGCAAAATAAATATACAAAGTTTATCCTAAATAATAAAGATTTGATACCTTTATTGCCTAATATTTTAATTTGACATAAAATTGTCATATCCACTAATGTATGCTACTCAATTACTTATACATTTTTAATATCCAAATATTACAACCTAATGCTTTTCCAAATTTTTGTACGCACAATTTTCATAATCATGTTTCTAGAATTTAGTTTTATTGCCTGTTGTTAATAAAGAAAATATTAACAAAGACTTTTATAGTATTAAAACAATTGATTCTTTACTTGAATGTTGAAATTATTTAATTTTTACTATATTTCACATACAGGAATCTTAGCTATTGCTTACAATAAAATAACTAGCATGGATTAATCTTATGGATACTTCGCATAATATTGCTGCGTATCTCTCATGTAAGAATTGTTTTCTATTTCATACACTAAAGCATAAAAAGCCATCATTATATCAATGTTATACAAAAATGGCTTACCATTTATAGCAATTAAACTAGATTCATTATAAAAATCACCTAATTCTATAATTGTAGAATAAACTTGAGGTTGCGTCATGCTTTTATAATACGCAACTATCTTTGGCTGAATGGGCTTATTAGAATCTATATTCGCATCTTGCAATACTAAATTAGCACCTTTCAATGTTGATAATATAGACCAATATTGATATGGTTGTAACACAAAATAACTTAAACCCTTATCATTCCTGTAGCATCCACTCATTAGTTCCTCTTTTGTGTTATATTGATACATTTGTGTGTCTGTTATAGCACAAATTTCCATTAACATGGGAGTATCTGGTAAAAAAGGATTTTTTTGCCATTCAGAAACCGGTGCGGGATAATATTCCCATTCACTTGGTAACTCTATACCATAATTTTGAGGAAGTGCTGGTGGCTCACTAACAACATGAGTAGATAAAGAAAAATCAGTTTCATACGGAGTCCCCGCATAAACAAGAGAGATTAGACACAAACTATATGCTATACATTTTACTATATTTTTCATCATATCCCCTAATGCTAAGTTATCACTACAAGATCGACAATTTGCATTTTACATGTAGTCAATAACTACTTTTTGATACATAAAATGAAGTTTCTTATGGATATAAACTTTCATAGAATCTGCAATCTAATACTAACTACTTTTCAATAGCTACAATACCGCTGCGTATAATTTCCTTTGGCATAAAATTCTTTAAAGAACTTATAATATCTTTTATTTTTTGTGTATCCCCGCTAACACTAAAAACAATATTCTTTTCACTCCAGCTTACAATACTTCCTCCAGAAGCATTAATTAAAGCACTAATTGCACCAATCTTTTCATTATTTTCAAATTTAATAAGCATGATTTCTTGCGTAATAATCTCATTGTTTTCACTTACATTTAGCACCGGGATAAGTTTGTGTAGTTGCTTGATGATTTGTTCAAGTACCTTTTCATCCCCACGAGTTGCTATTGTGATTTTTGATAGATTATTATCAGGCAATGGTGCAACAGTTAAGCTATCAATATTATAACCTCTACCGGCGAATAAGCCAGAGATTCTTGCTAGAACGCTATGTTCATTAATCACTGTTATACAAATAATTCTTTTTTGCATTATCTCTCCTTATTCCAATATCATTTTATAAAGCGGATTGCCACCGGGCACCATAGGCAAAACAATTTCATCTTGATTAACAAGCACATTAATTAAACTCACTTTTGGGCTATCAATAGCTATTTTTAATGCTTCTCTAAAACCCTCTTTCGTATCTGCCTCTAATCCTAATGCACCAAAACTTTCTGCTAAAAGCTTAAAATTTGGTTGAGTAAGTAGCACATGGGATAATCTTTTTTCATAGAAAAATTCCTGCCATTGCTTAACCATGCCTAAGTATCCATTATTTAACACTATGTTTATAGTTTTTATATTAGATTCTACGCAAGTCATTAATTCTTGTATATTCATCAATATGCCACCATCACCGCTAAAGCTAACTGCATATCTTTGTTGATTATCATTATTTGATTCTTGTAACGCAAAGAACACGCCTGTATTTGCAGGCATTCCAAACCCCATAGTACCAAGTCCGCCACTTGTTATAAATTGCCTTTTTGTTTTAAATGGATAGAATTGTGCCACCCACATTTGATGTTGTCCCACATCTGTTGTGATCACTGCTTTATCACCTAAAATCTTACCTACTTCTTCAATTACCCATTGAGGCTTTAAAGATTGTTGTAATGAACAATCCCTAATCCTTACTTCACTTGTATCTTGTGCATACTCTATACAATCTTGATATTTCAATGGATGAATGCTCATCCATTTTTGAAGTTTTGTAATCCATGCCTCTCTTTCTTTGAGAACTTCTTGAGATAATTCCTTATCCCTTAATTCTTTAATTAATTCTTGCAATACAAGTTTTAAATCACCAACGATAGGATAATTAACATCAATAATCTTGCCAATTGAACTAGGATCAATATCAATGTGTGCGATTTTTGCAAATTTTGCAAACTCACTCACCTTACCTGTTACTCTATCATCAAACCTTGCACCAAGACTCACTAACAAATCGCATTCACTTGTTGCCATATTAGCAGCATAAGTACCATGCATTCCAAGCATACCCAAAAAGTTTTTACTATCTTGAGATATACCCCTTGCCATGAGAGTTTCAACACTTGGAATTTGCGTAATCTCTAAAAGCTCTTTTATTTCATCATAACTATTTGATATTACCGCTCCGCCACCGATATAAAAAAGTGGATTATTTGATTGTAACATAACTTGTGCTAATTTTTTTATCTGTCTTAAATTGCCCTTAGTAGTCGGTTTATAACTTGCTAAAGAAATGCTTTTTGGATAATCAAAATCACCTACTTGAGCACTAATATCTTTTGGTAAATCTATTAGAACAGGTCCGGGTCTGCCACTCCTTGCTATATAAAATGCCTCTTTTAAGATTCTAGGTAATTCCTCAATACTTTTTACAAGATAATTATGCTTAGTGCAAGGGCGAGAGATTCCCACTGCGTCAATTTCTTGAAAAGCATCTGTACCAATTTGTGCTAAAGGTACTTGCCCGCTTATAACAACAAGAGGAACAGAATCTGTAAAAGCAGTAGCAATACCCGTAATTGCATTTGTAAAGCCCGGTCCAGAAGTAATAATTGCCACGCCAACCTTACCAGATGCTCTAGCATAACCATCAGCAGCATGAACGGCTGCTTGTTCGTGCCGTGTTAGAATATGTCGGAAATAGTTTTGTTTATAAATTTCATCATATACATTTAAAACTGCCCCACCCGGATAACCAAAAATCACTGACACATTTTCTAAATGCAATGCTTCAACAAGCATCATTGAACCATTCATCTTTTGTTTTGACATAAGATTCCTTTAAAAATGTTTGAGTTAAAAGTAATATTATAACAATTTTTTATAATGATTGTAATTTATTCATGATATTTTATATTTTATTACTAATCTTTTTTATAACTATATTAGTATGATTGTATAATTTTATATTTTACTTTGTAAGTAACCTCATATGATATAATTTAAACATCACATAATTAGCTTATTTATAGTCATTACCCACAATTCACAATATCCTTAAATCTATTATTAATTGAATATTAACTAAGTTTTTTATACAGAATCTATTTTGCTATATCCAAAATATTCTCTTATAAATTACTATCATTTGCATGATTAAAGCATATAAACCTTTGTTTAGGATACTTGCAACTTATAATCTATGGTACATTATAAGTTTGTATATGCGATAGACGATATAAGTGCTATTTAGAATCTAGTGTATTTATTATGAGGTTATATTGCTATATTATACGCTTTTTCACTTCTCTAGCTTTTATATAAAGGCTAAAAAGCAAAACTAAATCATGTATATAAAATTAATTAATATGTATTGTGGGAATTTAAGATTTTAGGATTTGTGTATTATTAAATAATCAATAATACTGAAATATTTATACATATACTACATTAGTTTTTGTAATTTATGTATTAGTCTCCATATAAATATCTGCTTAATTGCCCTATCTCTTTGTATTTCATATTCATCTTTTGGATACATTTTGTCCCATGCCTCCATTAGTTTTCTTTCTTGATTTGATAACCTAATATTATATTTATCGCTCATGTGTAGATAAGCTCTAGCTATAAGCCCCTTTGAATAGTTTGCTGGATAGAATCTTTTTGCCTTAAAATCTGTATAAACCTCACATTTTCCATATTGATTATACACTATATTTTTTGGTGCTTCTGCATATTTAAAGTTACTTCTATCAGCATTTATTTCCCCAATTGCTGGGACTAGATTATATGGATCAGCCTCCATTTCATTAAAAATTTTATCATTTTTACATTCTTTCCTACCGCCTTTTTTCCAACATGCTAAATGTTGTCCAAAGCTATGAGCTGGCATTATGTGTTCAAACTCTATATTTTTTACCCTCTCATTTTCTTTTTTATTGCTTGTAAAAGGCTTTCTTGGTTTATATTGATCTGATTGCACTAGTTTTATACCATAATCTGTTATATTAAAAGGGGCTTTACAATAAAACTCTGTTGTGAAATTGCTATATTTCCATGCTTTTGCCAACACTGCTTTTGTTTCATGAAATGTTTTTGGTGGCTGCATGCTATCTATGATTATAAATGCAAAAAATACTAAAATAGACAATGCAGAAGTAATCTTAATTTTCCTCATAAATCACAACCTAATAAATATCTTGTATTTGTTTAGAATCTAAAACAGCTATAATGTAATATTTTAAACAAGCTAAAAATTTAAAAATAGGAAACATGCTAAATTTTGTATAGCTAAACCTTAAATACATAAATAATAATGAAAAATTACACATAATTATACAAATTAATTAAAAATATAAATAAAATCTATAACTCATTAAAGTTAATCAAAAAATCAAAGAAAATCTTACATAAATTTTCAATATCATCAATAGATACCCTTTCATTTATAGCATGGATTCTATCGTTACAAACACCAAACTCTACAACCTTTGTACCATACTCACTAAAAAATCTTGCATCGCTTGTCCCTCCGCTTGTACTAAGCTCTGCATTTAGGTTAGTTATCTTTTTGACACTATCTTTCAACACATTAGCCAATGTTGGGTCTTTTGTGATAAAGCTTTTTGAGCTTTGATTCAAGCTGAGGTTATATGGTATGTTTTGCAACACAGAATCTATGTAGGATCTAATTGACTCTATTGTTGTAATTGTTGAATTTCTAACATTAAACATAATTTTTAAGTCATTTGGAGTTACATTGACTGCCTCTATACCACCTCTAATATCTGTTATCACAATCTTTGAAGAACTAAAATATTCATCACCATTATCAAGATTATATCCTGCTATTTGCCCTAACCTATCACCTAACAACTCTACTGGATTTATACATTTTTCAGGATATGCAACATGTCCTTGTTTGCCCTGTATTGTTATAACTCCATTTATAGAGCCTCTCCTGCCTACCTTAATTGTATCTCCCACACTATTTATATTTGTCGGTTCTGCTACTATTGAATGTGTTGGAATCATTTTCTTATCTTTTAGAATTTCAAGCATATATCTTGTACCATAGATTCCATCTCCTTCTTCATCACTAGTAAGCAACACAGAAATCACAAAATTCAATATATTGCTTTGCAAAAATTGCTGTATTGACTTTATAAAACAGGCTATCCCCCCTTTCATATCCTGCGTTCCCCTACCATATATATATCCATCTTGTATAATAGGTGCAAATGGATTGTGTATCCATCCTCCTTTATCGTATGTATCTAAAGTATTGCTAGATTCTAGCAGTGGATAGTCTGGTATATCTGCCCCTCCACCCGGAGGCACAACATCAATATGCCCTGCAAAACAAAAATGAAGCAATTTATCAAATGCTTGTCTTTCTGTATAACCTTGAGGTATCTTGTATAAAAACAAATTCTTTACGCCGTTCTTTTCTATACTTATTGCCTCAAAATCTGGCAACAACTCCCTTATATAACTATATATGTTGTGTTCTAGTGGTGTTACAGTTGGATATTGAATCATTCTTTTTAGTATCTCTATTGCCATATTACCTCTTAATTTACTGCTTCTTTAAATGTGTGCTCACTATTACTACAAGTTCTTTTTTTATAAACTCTTTATCTAGCTGGCTTTCATCAAAAAATTTATTATCTATTGCATTTACAGCTTTTTCTATTTGCTCCATATCTGATAAATAACTTAAATGGCTGAATGCTATATCAAGGTGCTTTCTCACTTTATAAAAATTCTCATGTCTATTGCAATGTAGCGTCCTAAGCACGACAATTACTAAATCTAACGAGGGCATGAGAAACACCTATACTCAATATGATACAAAAAGTTATCTACAATATTTCTAAACAATGCACTTATATATGCCTTGTGAAAGCAATAGGGGTATATACTAATATCTTTAAGTATCGCTAACAAACACAAGATATATAGCAAAATACTCATACTAGCTCCTTCTAGCACTTCGTTTCATCAAACAAATTTAAAAAGTATATTTTTAAGCACAATAATTACTATAAGTATAGCATAAATAAAAGATTTCATATAAATTTAGTACAATATAATATTTAAAATATCTTGTTGATTACTTAATTTACCTTCACTCATATGCAAAGCAAATAAACTTATAAAAAATATTAAGTAAATGTAATTTTATTGGCAAAATATAGCTTAAAAGTTACATCTAGACAATAAAATGCTAAAATTACATTTTCAAAGACTATAATAACAATAGACTTTTATAACTAAACTTGTTTGAAATTAAAAGGGTTTATATGAAAATTAATCCAAAGTATATATTGCCAAATCTTTTTACAGCCGCAAGTATTTTTTTAGGTATGATGGCAATTTTTGTGGCTCATAGGGGGCTATTAGATCATGATTCTAATGATTTTATAAGAGCTTGTTGGTATATTTTATTCTCAATGGTTTTAGATGGGCTTGATGGGAGAGTTGCAAGGCTGACAGATACTGCTAGTAAATTCGGTGTTGAGTTTGATTCTCTTGCTGATGTTGTTGCGTTCGGTGTGGCTCCTGCTGCATTATTATATTTTTATGTAGGGCATAGCTATGGTAGCTATGGTATTGCCATAAGTGGATTATTTGTGGTGCTTGGTGCGATCCGTCTTGCAAGATTCAATATAACAACAAATGTAGAAACAAATTCCTTTATAGGCTTACCCATTCCTTCAGCAGCTGCTATTTTATGTCTATGGATTTTAGTTGCAGAATATAAGAAAGTTAGTTTTTTTGGATTTTTAGATTTTCTACACAATAACACATATATGTTCTTGTTTTTAGCATTTTTTGTAGCAATATTGATGGTCAGCAATATAAGGTATCCAAGCTTCAAAAAAGTACAATGGAATCTTAAATATTTTATACTATTACTAATATTACTAACACTTATTATAGCTCAACCATCTTTAACACTTTGTATCCTACTTAGCATTTATATTATCTATGGCGTATTGAGATGGCTATTTATAATAATATTCAAAATACCACAAAAAAGGAAGAATGGTGAGTCAAATACAATACCAAGAGGTAATGATGACACACCAAAAGAGTAGTAGTATAGATTTAGCAAACGATAATATCAATAAACTTTTTTTTACATATTTTATACCAATGCTAATCTCTATGCTTGCAATAGCTAGCTATATCACTGCTGATGGAATCTTTGTTAATAAAAAACTTGGTGATGATGCTATGAAAGCAATCGCTATTGTTTGGCCAATATTTCCTGCAACAGGAGCTTTCTCTTTCATGTTTGCACTTGGAAGTTCAAGCCTTATTAGTTACTATTTAGCAAAGCAAAAGGTACAAATCGCAAGGATAATTTTTAGTAGCACATGTTATGTATTATTCCCTTTGTCTTTGTTAATTGGTGTTCTAGGGTACATTAATGCGGAATTTATAATCAATATTCTTGTAAAAGATGTTTCACCAAATATTCATTATATGGCGACTGAATACTTACGCGGTATCTGCATTGGATTTTTTGGTATAATCTTGCACCCTGTTTTGGATTATTGCGTAATAAATGATAAAAGACCAAAATTCGCAATGTTTGCAATGTTTGTTGGTGCTAGTTTAAATCTTGTATTTAACTACTTGTTTTTGTATGTATGGGAATTTGGAATAATAGGCAGTGCTATTGCTACGACACTTGCCCATATTATCGGCTCATTGATATTATTATGGCATTACATAGAAACAAGACATAGATTATTATTGCTATCACTTTTTAATAAGAATCTTGTTGGCAGTGTGCAAAACAAATTAAGCTATATATGCAATAAGCAAGGAGATTTATACTTTGTATTAAATTTCAAATGGAGCTTTATTGTAAGGGTTATGAAGCTAGGTTCGCCCTATGCTGCTAGTGAAATAAGCGTTAGCATTGTAATGTGGTTTTACAATCAGATTCTAAATGGCGTAGGTGGGGGAGATGCTCTAGCAATTTATGGCTGTTTGCTTTATGCTGGATATAATTTTTTTACAATATTGCTTGCATTGTCAGAATCTGTTCAACCTATTGCAAGCTTTAATTATGGTATGCGTAATTTTATGCGTCTTAAAAAAATTTTAAGTTTTTATATGTGTGCAATGCTTATCGCATCATGTTTATTTTATGTAATCTTTTTTATATTCAGTGATTTTGTTGTTGCTTTGTATTTGAAGGACATAACATTAAAAGAACAAAGTGTAAGTGCTTTGAAAATATACTTTATAGGCTTTTTATTTTTAGGATTCAATATGCTTATCGCATTGTATTTACAGGCATTACAAAGGGCATTAGCTTCACTAATCGTAACCTTTTCATATACATTTGTTTTTATAATTATATGGTTACCTATTCTAACAAAATACTATGGTTTAAATGGTGCATGGATAAGCTATCCTGTATCAGAAATGTGTGCTTTAACTGTAAGTATTATTGTGCTATATGTAACAATAAAAAATGGACTTTATCGCCATGCTAATAAAAGATTGCATTAATCAAATGTTAAGGTGCTATATAGACTAAAACAACAATAAGTTTATGTATGCAATAAAAAATATTTACCATATTATAATTATACGAACTAATAAATTCTATTACTATTTATAATATTTTTCATATAATTTTAATTTATACAATTATTGTTTTAAATTATTTTAAAATTTGCATAAAAACCACTTATAAAAGTAGAAATTAATCTTATTATGTTATAATCGCAAACCTATATCTTAATTTTGGAGAATATTTTGCAAGGTTTTATGGAATTTTTAAAGATTTATCTAGATCCTTTAATATTTAGCATTCTGGGTTTTATGGCTTTGTTAGCAATTTTTTTTAGCATAGAAAGAATGTTGTTTTTTCTTAGACTAAAATTTGATAAATATAAAGATGAGAAAGAGTTAGAGGAAGATGTAAGCAAGAATCTTACATTATTGTATGTGATTTTTTCAAATGCACCTTATGTAGGATTACTTGGAACTGTTGTTGGGATTATGATTGTTTTTTATGATATGGGAGATAGTGGCAATATAGATGTAAAGAGTATTACTCTAGGTCTTTCTATGGCACTTAAGGCTACTGCTTTAGGTCTTGTTGTAGCTATTCCAACATTGATGATTTACAACGCATTTTTAAGAATGGCAGACACAAGGGTAAATAGGTTTAGAATCTTAAAAGATAAGTCATAGGTGGGGGGGTTGTCTTGAAAAATATAAAAAGAGGAGATGGCTTAAATATAGTCCCATTTATTGATATTATGTTGGTGTTGTTGGCACTAGTTCTTTCTATATCAACTTTTGTTTCTCAAGGTAAGATTAAGGTAGATGTGCCAAATGCTAGTAATTCTAAGCAAGAAAATCAAGAT
Source organism: Helicobacter sp. (assembly GCA_029264775.1). GTDB lineage: Bacteria > Campylobacterota > Campylobacteria > Campylobacterales > Helicobacteraceae > Helicobacter_A. Next base: position 41,560 of record JARHYT010000016.1, read on the forward strand.
GAAGATAAGCCTATTTCCATTGTTGTTGATGAAAACAATGTGATATATGTTGATGATAAAGAAATGAGCGAAGAAAACTTAGAAGCTTTCGTTAGTGAGATACCAAACGACAAAATGGTAAATTTCAATGGCGATAAAAAGTGTAGTCTTGATAGACTTGTTTTTGTAATTGATCAGCTAACAAAGAAAGGTCATGAACATGATAAATTTAGAATTAATACGCAACGCAATTAGAAATCCTAGTTTCTATGGCGTTACATTATCTTTTGTGGGTGCCGTGGGAATTTTTATCTATAGTGGATATACTAGCTCTAATCTATGGAAAGAAAATGAGGTTGGGGAAAATTTTGTTACAATACAATTAGCAGCGTTTGCACCTCCAAGTAAGGATAAAGTAGCAGAAAAAATACAAAAGCCAAAACCATTAGTAAAAAAGCGTGAGGTGCATAAAAAACAAATACAAGCCCCACCTAAACCTGTCATATCAGAGTTACAAGCTATCGAAAAACCACAAGAGGAAGTAAAAGAAGTTAGCAAAGAACAAGAAGTTATTAAAGAAGAGGTGCAAGAAGCTAGTGAAGCCACCACTATTAAATCAAGTCCAGACGCATTTGCACAAGAAAATATAAAGATAATGCGTTTTTCAGAGGGTATGGATAATGAATTTTTAAGGGCTATAAGACTTGCTATACAAAGAAGGCATGAGTATCCACACCTAGCAAGACAAAGAGGCTATGAGGGAAGAATCATAGTAAAATTTTTACTTGATATGAAAGGTAAAGTATCTAAAATTGAAGTGGTGAAAGCGTCAAAGCATGATATACTTAATAAAGCTGCTGTTAAGGCAGTTAAGAGAGCTTGCAGAGATTTTCCAAGACCAGATGAGATCACATTCATAGAGATACCCATTGTATATGAATTAAACGCAATGCAATAATTTATATTATATGTCTTATTTGTAGCAATATCAAATAAGACATTATAGACATATTGCTATTATGTTTGATTTGTAAAATCACTATACTGCAAACAAGCAAAATCATACAACCAATAATTGAAATATTTTTATGCAATTCAATGAAATAAAATTAATTAACATGATACATAGCAATAATGGAAAATATATAACATAAATAATCAAAATTTATAAAACTGCTTAGCCTTGTCTAAATCTTGTTCTGTATCAATGCCTATGCTATCACTTTTCACAATAGCAACCTTTATAATCTTATTATAAAAAATAGCCCTTAATTGTTCTAATTTCTCTATATTTTCTAATGCAGTTTCAGGTAACTTAGAAAATTCTTCAAGACTATGTTTAAAAAATCCATATAAGCCTAAATGCCCTAAATAGCTTTGCTCTGTTAAATCTTTTACATCTCTATGATATGGTATAATAGATCTAGAAAAATATATTGCTTGTTGAGAATTATTTAATACTACCTTTACTAAATTGGGGCTTTGTGCTTCATCATATGTAATCTTTTTGGCACATGTTGCCATAAATACATCTTGTTTCATGCAATCTTTTAACGCAAGTATTACGCCTTTCTCCAAAAATGGCTCATCAGCTTGTATATTTATAATCACTTCATTATCATTTAACCCTAAAATTCTACTTGCTTCAAGCACACGCAAACTACCATTTGGTATATTAGGATCTGTTAATACAGCTTTAATATTATACTTTTTTGCTATATCATAAGTTTCTTGCGAATCTAATGCTAACACTA
>JARHYT010000049.1 GCA_029264775.1 Helicobacter sp.
AGCTAACTCATGCAAGACATGCTACAAGCATAGATCTATTTGATAGTCTAGGAAGTAAGCATACAATTAGATTTGAATTTACAAAAAGTGGTGGAAAAGAATGGACATTTAGGGCAATTGTGCCAGAGCCAGCACAATTTATAGGTGGTAGTGCAGATAATCCAAATATGTTTGAGGGCGGTAGAGTATCATTTAATAATGATGGTAGTTTAGCGGGTATGAATCCGCCAATGTTGCAATTTGATCCTAAAAATGGTTCAGAAGCACCTCAAAGGATTGAATTGAATTTTGGTAAGAATAAAACATTTGATGGTTTAACTAGCGTAGATAAGCGTTCAGAAACATACAATATAGCACAAAATGGTTACAATGCAGGCGACTTAATGGATGTTAGATTTGATTCAAATGGTGCTTTACTAGGTGCATTTAGTAATGGTAAGACATTAGCATTAGCACAAGTCGGATTAGCTAACTTTGCTAATAGTGCAGGTTTGCAAGCAGAAGGTAACAATATATTCTCTGAAACAGGAAATAGCGGTGAGCCAATAATAGGTGCGGCAAACACTGGACGAAGAGGCGGTGTGAGCGGATCTAAACTTGAAATGAGTAATGTTGATTTAAGTAGGGCATTAACGCAACTTATTGTAGTGCAAAGAGGTTTTCAAGCAAACTCAAAGGCTATTACTACTTCAGATCAAATTTTAAATACGCTTTTAAGTCTAAAGCAGTAATTCACTACATAGGATTGTATATTAAAGGAGTATTGTATGGATATTATGTTAGCAATGTTAGCAGAAAATGCTATAAAAAAGCTTGACAATAAGGAGTGGGATAGATTCCCACGCAGCCTAGAAAGGAACATAGAATCTAGCGGACAAACACATGATGTTGCTTTATATAGATATTTTATAAAAAATGCCGTGCAATATCCAAAGGTATGGATGGATAATAACTATGGTGCTAGAGTTTTAGCAGAAGTTATTGTAAAAGATGAGGAAATGATTTTAGATAATATTAAGATTATAAACAAATCTAATGCCTTATTAGAAAAAGATGTTTATAAAGAAGTTGAGAAAACTATAAAAAGGGCAAATGATAGCACCTTAGCTTTTTTATCACCATTAGAAAATAATATTCCAAGTAGCGTAATCACTAGATTTGAAGTTCTTGTTACATGGAAATTAGTTGAATAGCTTTTTAAACATAACTTATGCAATACACCAACATGTATTCATATTTTTAGCTATTTATTAGATTGCTTATAAATTATTTGCATTATTGGTAGATAGCTATCTAACTCTAATGTATCTTTTAATAATTGATTATTAAAGATTCTAGTTTGTTAAGATTAATTTTTAAGTTCATTGCATAGCCTTTTATAGATATACTTTTTTATATTGTAGTTTGTTTGTATCCTCCCAATATATCAATTCATTATGTTTTAGCCTTGCATTCATCAAATTTATTTATAAGCTCTTGTAGCTTTTTGGTGATAGTAATTTCCTCTGTATCGTATATTGTATTAAGACGCAATAGGGGGATTTGATATTTTTCACAAATGCTATTTTTAAGCAGTCTCGTTTTTTCTGTTTTGTGCGTTTATGAAAAGCAAAGCCATCAATTTCAATTGCAAGCAATAATGATTTATCAATGGTTTTATATATTACAAAATCAAAATGTGTCCATGGATTGATTGCATAATTTTTCTCCTCTTGATTTAATATATCACTCATTTTTATAATTCTTGCAATAGGGACATGAGGTATTATATCAAGTCCGCTATATCGTTGCAATATCTCTTTTATCTTATGATATGCTATATTTTCAGAATCATATTGTGATATTTTCTTTTTGTTTTTTAAATATGCCTTTCTTGCATTCGCATTTGCTCTATAAAGAAAATCAAATATAGATTTAACCTTACTTTCGATAATAGCATTATCTTTAGTAGTGTATTGTATGTATTTTATAAAATCTCCAATATTACTTTTTGAATTTGCAATAGCATTAGACGCAACAATGATTATTTGCTTTTTTGCTCTTGTAATGGCGACATTAAGCATTTTAGAATCATCTATAAAATCATTAATATAGTTATCTGTTGTTGCTATAATAATTACTTCTTTTTCTCTGCCTTGATATTTATGCACAGTATCTACTTCAATATGTTTGTCAATTTGTTTTTTTAAATGTTCTTTTTGTTGATTATATGGAGTAATGATTCCAATATCATTAGATGATATGGTAGGTAGAATTTCATTTGCAATTATGCTTATTTCTCTTTGATTATATTTGCCTCTAGCATGATTCCCCTCAGTACTTTTATACACTTTTAGTATATCTTTTTCATTATTATCTTTTGTCATAACTACTAGTTCGTTATTATAAAATTTTTTGTTGCAAAAATTAATAATTTTTGGGTGGCAACGATAGTGTTCTTTGAGTAAAACTTTTTGTAAATTTGGCAATGTAGCAACTACAGAGCTTAATAAAGAATGTTGTAAAAAATCATAATTTTGCGTGATTTTATATTGCAAAGAAAGTTTATTTATAGAATCAGCGTATTTTGAATCTACCACATTAGGTAGCTGTTTGGTATCTCCCACTATTACAACATTTTTTGCACATGATAGGGCTAGGACACCTGTTGTTAAATCTACTTGCGATGCTTCATCAATTATTAAATAATCAAATAAGAAATCATTCTTAAAGCAATTTTTAATAGAATGTGTTGTGCTAAATATGATTGGGTATTCCTCGCAAAATTCTTTTGGATTTAAGTAAAGTGTTTTATCAAATATTGTTCTAGTTTCATTTTTGCTATATCTTTTACATAGTGTTTCATTTAATATCTTTAAAGAATAGAGTTTAAGGTTTTCTAAAACATTATTACTTTGCAAAGATTCTAATGTTTGCATATTGGTGTGCAATTGTTGCTTAATATTATCTATACTTTTTATGTAATAGGCATATTCATAAGCTTTAGCAATATCGTTTGTTTCTGTTTTATAAAACTTCCAATTTCCAATGCCTTTTATAAAACATAACTTTAATATAAGAAGGAATCTTGAAATATTGTTGTTGCTTTCCTCTAATTGTATTTTATAATTAAGTAGAGTTTGACTATCTATATTTAGTAGAGTTTGAATAAATGGCGGTGGTGTTTGAAAATTTTCTTGCATTTTAAAATATGAAAATTCTAGCTCTAATTCATTTAGCATAGATTCTTGTATAGCAATGGTATTTTGCAAATCAAATATTTCTTGTGCTTTCATGCTTAGATTTATAACCTTATCTTCTTTATAATTTTGTTTCTGATATGGATTTGAATCTTTGTAAAATGTTGGATTTTTTTGAGATTGATTGTTTATAAACTCCTCTATGTTTTCTCTCCTTCCTAGTTTTGCACACAAGCCTTGCAATCCATATTTGCTAAGTTTATCAAAGACATTATCTGTGGCGGCATTATTATTTGATACAACTGCTACATTTTTACCTAAGTAAAGTATATTAGCAATGATATTTAAAATACTTTGTGTTTTGCCTGTGCTGGGTGGTCCCTCTATAATACTAATTTGCGTATTCATTGCATTTTTAATAGCACTAAGTTGTGATACATTTAAGCCGAAAGGAAATATAAAAAATTTATGTTCTTTTGATTGCATAGTCGTTGTTGGGTATAGAAACGGATAAAGAACGCTTTCTTTTGGAATCTGATTTATTTTACTATAGATATTAAAAAGTATTGATTTTTCATCATCATTTTTAATGCCTACTATCTTTGCAATATCTTTGCAATATAGAAAAATATCCATATCATTTTGTTTTAATTGTAAATCTTTTATTTTTTTAAGCTCTACACTTCCATTATTGAAAAATATCTTACAATATTCACCAAAATATATTATTTCATTAACATTGTATAAACAAATTTTATGTGTATTGCTTGGAATCTTAGGATTATCCAAAAATACAAATTTTTTATAAGAATATATCCTAGAATTACCCAAAAAACGCACTTGCAATACATCATTGACTAATTCAACATGTTCAATATCGCTTGTTTTATCTTTATCATTAAGCAATATTAGATATTTTCTTATATCCATATATTTCCATTTTTTGATATAAAATAAATGTTAAAAATACTTATTTATTTCTATCAAGTAATATTTGTGCTAATTTAAAGCTAAGTTCTAAAGCCTGCATAGCATTCAAGCGAGGATCGCATTGTGTATGATAATTTGTATGCAATGTTTGCTCGCTAATATCTTGTATTCCGCCTACACATTCTGTTACATTTGCACCTGTCATTTCAAGGTGGATACCACCTGCAATACTTCCTTGTGCCTTATGTATAGCAAAGAAACATTCAATTTCTTTTGCTATATCCTCAAATGCTCTTGTTTTATATCCGCTACTAGCCATTTTTGTATTACCATGCATTGGATCACAGCTCCATAGCACATTTCTACCCTCTTTACATACTTCTTGTAATAGTTTTGGGAATCTATCCTCGATTTTATCAGCACCCATACGCACAATAAGGCTTAATCTACCCTCTTCATTATGCGGATTCAAAATATCGCATATTTTTAGCACATCATCTTTAGTCGCATTTGGTCCGATTTTTACACCAAGTGGATTTTTAACACCACGCAAGAATTCTAAATGTGCTTCATTTATACCCCTAGTTCTCTCTCCTATCCATAGCATATGTGCCGAGCAGTCATACCAATTGCCACTTAGTGAATCTTGTCTTGTTAATGCCTCCTCATAATGCAAGACTAACGCCTCATGTGAGGTATAGAATGATACTTCTTTTAATTGTCTAGTATTATTTGTATCAATTCCGCATGCTTTCATAAATCGCAATGATTTTGCTATATCATTTGCAAGCTCTGCATATTTTTTGCCAAAGTTATTATCTGCTACAAATCCTAGATTCCAAAAATGCACTTGTTCTAAATTTGCAAATCCACCTTGTGAAAATGCACGCAAAAGATTTAGCGTACTTGCACTTTGATGATAGCCTTTTAATAGTCTATGTGGATCTGGATCTCTTTTATCTAGTTCTTGAGAATTGATTAAATCCCCTCTATAGCTAGGATATGTTACTCCGTCTATGGTTTCTGTATCGCTACTTCTAGGTTTTGCAAATTGTCCTGCGAGTCTGCCAACCTTTACAATAGGACAACCTGAAGCAAATGTTAATATAACGCTCATTTGCAAGATTATTTTAAACATATCTCTAATTGAATTTGCGCTAAATTGAGAAAAGCTCTCTGCACAATCTCCACCTTGCAAGACAAATGCCTCGCCTCTGCTAGCTTTAGCAATCTTTTCTTTAAGGCTATCTGCCTCCTTTGCAAATACTAAAGGGGGTAGGCTTGATAGCTCATTTTCAACAGATTCTATCTCTTCTTTATTTGAGTAAATAGGATGTTGTTTTATAGGAAATTTTCTCCAACTCTTTTTATCCCAATTCATTTTTTCTACATTATTGCTCATATTAATTCCTTTATATTTAGTATAAAAGCTAGATTCTATAATATATTTAACAAGTTTTTTAAACTTAGTTAATAAATATTAGTTTTTAATAATTCATCTAAAATTATGATATTTATTATGATCAATTAAGCATAATTGGTTTATTTAAGTATAGATATACAAGCTTAAGTTTAGTATTGCTTGTTTAGATAATGCCTTAAGGCATAAATGCAAGATAAAGGTAGCAGGCAAGCCCTTTTATGGGGCTTATATTTAGCTATTAAAACTCATAGGAGAGTGATAGATAATATCTCCTGCCTTCTCTTATATAATTATATTGTTCAAAATAAGACTGGCTAACCACTCCTTTATTATCAGTTACACTAGCAAGCCCATAATCAACAAAGTTAAAGTTAAATAGATTATATATAGCAAAGTTTGCTTTGAACTGTTTAGTAATATTAAAGTTAAATCCTAAATGTACTAATGCGTAGGGTTTATAGTACTTGCCTAATTGTTTTATTACTTCATCACTTTCATCTCTATGTTGCATAGCCTTTACTTCAGTTCTAAGAGATACACCAAAATACTTGCTATTGTACATTAAAGCTGCATTAAAGTTGTGCAAAGGTGTAGCTACAGCCCCATATGAGAATACAGGACCACCTTTTGCGTCTTGGGTTTTGTTAAGTGTATAAGCTGCATTTAAGCTAATATCGCCATAACCAACATCCAATGGCTTTAACTCTCCAAATAGCTCCATACCATAGCTTGTTACCCCATCTTTGTTGATGTTGTAACTGCATCTTCCTTTACCATCTTTAACTATTGCATCGCAAATGGTCCCCGCCATATGTGGTATTTCTTGACTATTCTCTATACTATTAGTAGCTATCTTATCTTTAAAATTTGTGAAAAATCCTGTTATAGATGCACTAAAATATTCATTATCACTTAAAACTGATAGCTCATAATTTACACTAGATTCTGGTTTTAGATTTGAGTTACCATATACTGGGATTATTCCTTGTCCAGTGAAATTCATTATTCCATTTACCAGCTGGCTTAAATCCGGAGTTTTATAGCCTGTTGATACCCCCCCTTGATGACTAACCACTCATCAATTACATTATATGAGGCATATACTCTAGGAGATATATTTGCACCAAATCTTGAGTTAAAATTCCCTCTGATACCTACAGTAAGGAATAGTTTATCCCATAATATAAACTCACTCTCACCAAATAATGCACCAATATGTTGTGTTAGTTCAGAATTGTAGCCGGTAGCACCCATTATATTATCATTAAATATATTTATAGCATATCTAGCACCAAAGGAGGTTTTGGCAGCAAAATAGCTATTCACATTAAAAAATATATTTGATTTAATATCTGCTATTATATCATGATTGATTATGCCTCTAGTCTGCCCAACACAAAAGCCATACATACAAGTATCTTTCGTTCCGTTTTTGAATGTATTTTTCGGTATAGTCCTACCATCATTTTTGGTTACATTATATTGCAATGACGCATTTAGCGTTAGACTCTGTATTAGATCGTCTGGATTTTTGATAAATACACCATCATAGTTTAATATAGCATTTGTACGATAAAAGTTTAGAAATCTTTCATACCCGTTTACATTTGCTTCTCCGGTCTTTTTATCTATATAAGTTCCAAGCAAACCTTCTGTATTATCATAGAATTGATGTCCAAAATCTATATCAAAATACGCATTATTTTTGGGGCTAAATAGTGTAGCTTCATCCGCTGATTTATGATCACTCCATACCAGTCTACTACCAATATTATAAATTTGTGCATGGCTTAGCCCCACTATATTATTTCTAGATGCTTGACTTGGTCCATCTTTACTGGGGACAACCTTTAGGTTTTCAGTAGGAACTCTTTCTCTTACATAATATTTACCTCTTAGTATAAGCCCAAAATCTTTTGCCTTTGTCAATGGACCAGAGGTAAAGAATGATAATCCATAGGAATTACCAAAATACTTTTTCTCTTGCAAGGTAGTATCTGCTTGTATTGTTGCACCCCATTTATCAAAACTTTGTTTAGTAATGATATTTACAACACCACCTATTGCATCACTACCATATAGTGTTGAGGCTGGACCGCGGATAACCTCTATCCTCTCAATAGCAGTTATAGGAGGCATAAAGCTTGTTGTTACTTGCCCAAATCCATTAGGAAATGTTGTGCTACTACCGCTACCATTTACTCTTTTGCCATCTATTAGTATCAGCGTGTATTGCGGTTCCATACCCCTTATTGAGATACCATAGCCACCTGTTTTACCTACTCCGCTATCAATATCGACGCCCGGTACCAGAGAAATAGCCTCTGCTAAGTCCCTAGTGGGACGGCTTAATACCTCTTTTGAATCCACTACACTAATACTAGCTGGTGCTAGCAATGTGCTTTGAGAAAATCCACTAGCAGTTGTAACAACAGATTCTAAACTATATGTTTTAGGACTATCTGCTTGTAGTTTAGTATCTTGATTTTTTGTATCTGTCTCTGCCATACTCAATTGAGTAAAAAATACACTTGCTAAACCAAATGCTTTAATCCAGTCTTTAGTTGCAATGCGTATAAAACTCTTGTAGTATGGCTTTGTACCTATCTTGCTTAACATTTTTTCATTATTGTTTCTATTACTTTTGTATGGTAAAGAAACATTTTCTATAATGTCTAAATGTAACTTATTCCTATTAGAATTAATTAACATGAAATCAACCTTAAAACTTTAATAATTAAGTTTGAATTCTAATATAAAATAGTAATAATTATTATTTATTGATATACAATATTTTACATTTTATAGTTTGTGCGTTTATTTTAGTAACACAAAAATATTAAAAATCATATTTTCATATGGATATTAACATTAGCTTATTTATATTATTATATACGCTTTTGTTTTCTCCATACTCCGCTTTTGAAAACAAAATAAAAAATAATTGCACGAATATAAGTTTCTACAAAGATAATTGCAAATATATAATATATATCTAACTCATTTTCTATACAAATCCACATAGGAAGTAATCTAAAAAGAGAAATACTTATAATATTTATGAATAATGGAATCTGTGTAAAGCCTGCTCCACGCAATGCACCATCATATACAAATGATAAAATAAGAGGTATTTGAGACAATCCAACTGCGATTAAATAAGCTACTGATAATTGCACTCCCATAACATCATCTTTTATAAATATATGTGATAGCGGTTCTGCAAATATAACTAATAATAAACCACAAATACCTAAAATAATACTTGATATAATCGCACAAAGCCTTGTGTATTCTTGTACTAATGTATAATTTTTAGCCCCTATGCTTTGCCCTACTAAACTCATAACAGCAATCATAAAGCCAAATCCGGGTATAAATGAAAACCCCTCAATATTTGAACCAGATTGAAAACCAGTTAATGCACTATCCCCATATAAAGCAGAATATTTACCTATAAAGATTAAAACAAGTGTAAGAGATAATATAGTAAAGATTCTTTCTAATCCTGTTGGAATCCCAACTTTTAAAGCATTGTATAAAAATTCTTTATAAAAAAATAATTGCATTTTTAATTTGGTTTTTACAAATTTTGGTAGTAATATTAAGATTATCAATTCAAGATATGATATAGCAATTGTAACTATTGCAGCCCCTGTTAGCCCTAGGGCGCTGAATCCAAATTTACCTTCAATCAATGCGGAATAACCAAATATGCTAAAGCATGTTAAAAACATTTTAATATAAAATGGTCTTTTTGTATCCCCGGTTGCTGCAAATCCAGAGCTTAAAACATTTTTTATTACTATTGATGGTAATGTAAAAATGGTAAGCGAAACATAGCCGTATGTTAGAATATATAATTCATCACTTAGATTAAGTGTATCAAGATAAATGCTAATACCAAAAAATACTAGTATAAATAATGGTATAGATATAAGCAATGCACTAAATGTCATAGTAGAATATACCTTATTCATTTCATCATAATTTTTAGCACCGAATCTACGCGACATTAACACATTTGTACCTATGCCAAATATCGCACTAATTGGATAAAATATAATTATATATTTAGCACCTATGCCTAATGCAGTAAAATGCAATGGGGATATACTACCTAAATAAAAGAGGGCTAAGGACATGCTAAACATATCAAGTCCGGATTGTAAGCCGCTAGGAATTGCTATATTTAAGATTCTTTTTATTTTAATCTTTGTTGTAAGAGATAGTTTATACATATTGATTCTTAAATAAATTATACTTCATTCATACCGCTTAGAAACTCTTCATTATCTTTGCTTGCTACAATCTTTGAATATAAGAAATTTAGCGCTTCTATATCATCCATTTGACTAATTACATTTCTTAACATCCATACTTTTTTTAGCTTCTCATCGCCTAGCAATAAATCATCTTTTCTTGTTCCTGATTTGAGAATATCAAATGCGGGATAGATTCTACGATCTGCTATATTTCTTGCTAGTACTATTTCTGCGTTTCCTGTCCCTTTAAATTCTTCAAATATTACTTCATCCATTCTTGAGCCTGTTTCTATAAGGGCTGTTGCTATGATTGTAAGGCTACCGCCATGCTCTATATTCCTAGCTGCTCCAAAGAATCTTTTTGGCTTATGTAAAGCATTTGCATCAACTCCACCACTTAAAACCTTACCGCTAGATGGTGTAGCTGCATTATATGCCCTTGCAAGTCTTGTTATAGAATCAAGCAATATTACTACATCTTTACCTACTTCTATTCTACGCTTTGCCCTTTCTAATACAAGCTCAGCTACTCTTATATGATTTGTAGAAGGCAAATCAAATGTGCTTGAAAATACCTGCCCTTTTACACTCCTTTCCATGTCTGTAACTTCCTCTGGTCTTTCATCTATTAAAAGCACCATAAGTTCTACTTCTGGATGATTCTCGCTAATGCCATGTGCTAATTCTTTCATTAACTCTGTTTTACCCGTTCTTGGCGGTGCTACAATTAACGCTCTTTGTCCCTTTCCTATTGGGCTAAATAAATCTAGCATTCTACCTGTAATCTTTTGTCTATTGTACTCTAGTTTCAATTGTTCTGCGGGAAAAAGTGGTGTTAGATTCTCAAATAAAGGGCGATTTCTTATTTCCTCTAAACTTAAATAATTAACCGCTTCAATCTTTAATAATGCGTAATATCTCTCTTGATCTCGTGGTGGTCTTACCTGCCCAGTTATTATATCCCCATTTCTTAATGCAAATCTTTGTATTTGACTTTGAGATACATAGGTATCATGTTGTGTGTCTGAAAATTTTTCATCAATTGATCGCAAGAATCCATAGCCTTCATTTGTTATTTCTAAGATTCCAGATATTAGTATAAATCCACCTTGACTTACTTGATTTTTTAAAATTTCAAATATTAGCTCTTGTCTTAATAATTCTTGTGGATTCTGTATATCTAGATCTTTTGCAATGCTTAGCAACTTTTCAAGTGGAGTTACGCGTAAATCCTCCATTTTAAAGCCATCTACAGGCGTATGCGTGCGTTTATTTGTATCTTTGTATCTACTTCTTTCATCATTTTCATTTCTATTGTCTCTTTCATTTCTAACATTTCTAGAATTTTTATTGTATGTTTGCTTCTTTGGTCTTTGTGCAACATCATCTTTACAATAATTTTCGTTTGACATTATAGCCTCCATTCTCGTATGTATCTTATTTCATATATCCTTGTTTATAGGTGATTATACAGAGTATAATCAAAAGTAGTACTAAAGGGGTAAAGCATCAAAACTTCAAAATATGAAGTTCATTTGTGAGCTACATTATTTAACTTTTTCTATAAGGCTAGCAAATGCACTAGGATTGCTATATGCCATATCTGCTAATATTTTTCTATCAAGTTGTATATTAGCCTTTTTCAAAGCACACATAAATTTAGAGTAACTCATACCATTTAAACGACAAGCGGCATTTATACGCACAATCCATAATCGCCTAAAATCTCTCTTTTTTTGCTTTCTATCTCTAAAGGCATAACACATGCTTCTTTCTAATTGCTCTTTAGCTTTTCTAAAATGCTTACGCCTACCGCTATAAAAGCCTCTAGCTAGCTTTAGAATCTTCTTATGCCTTCTTCTTCTTACAACACCGGTTTTAACTCTCATAATTTCTCCTGTAACTTTACCTTAATATAAGGTGAAAACATATAGTTTAACTTTCCCTTGTAATCATAATATAATTAAAGGGGACAACAAATGAACTAAAAAATTAACTCATACACAAAAGACTCTTTACAGAATCTATATTCGTTTCATGAACATAATGCGGTGAATTTAACCTTGCTTTGCGTTTAGGTGATTTCTTTGTTAAAATATGACTTTTAAAGGCACTGCCTCTTTTAATCGCATTTTTCTTAATCTTAAAACGCTTAGCTGCACCGCGGTTAGTTTTCATCTTTGGCATTGTTTCTCCTTTCATAAAATAAAGCTGTGATTATATCACAAAATATTATGCTTTTGGTTTATTATTTGGTAGCATTAGTATGCTTGCGTATTTGCCTTCAATTTTTGCTTCTTTGTCAGCGTGTGCTATGTCCTCTACCATGCTTACTACTTTTTTTAGCATTTCAAAGCCACCTGCTGGATTTTGCAATTCTCTACCTCTTAGATAAACTCGGAATTTTACATGCTTGCCATCTTGAAAAAACTCTCTAGCATGTTTAACTTTGTAGTTAATATCATTTTGTGCAATTTGCGTTGAAAGCTTAATTTCTTTTACTTCTACTTGCTTTTGTTTCTTTTTTGCCTCTTTTTGCTTTTTTTCTAATTGATAGCGATATTTTCCATACTCTACAATCTTACAAACAGGAGGATTTGCATTTGGCGATATACATACTAAATCAAGCCCTTCATTATTTGCTAGATTCTGTGCATCCTTAGAACTCATTATACCTAATTGCTCGCCATCTTCAGATATACATCTCACTTCATCAAAACGGATTTTTCCATTTACTAATGTTTCTTCCTTACTCAAAAACTAACCTCTCTATTTAAGATTTGAACTTTTTGTAAAAAGTCGTTAATACTAATTTCATATTGCGTATTTTCTCCTGAATCTGTCTTATTTCGTCTATCTCTTACTGCAAGTGAATTGTTTTCTAATTCTTTATCGCCTATTAATGCTATTATGGGTGTTTTTTGTTTCTCTGCATTTCTTATCTTTTTGTTTAGAGATTCTGTTTTTGTGTTTATTTCTGAATATATGCCAATATCTCTAAGCTGTATTTGTAGATCTCTAGCCATTTCTATATGCTTTTCATTTATGGGTATTATAACTACTTGCGTTGGTGCTATGAAGAATGGAAATTCACCTCCAAAATGTTCTGTTAGTATTGCTACAAATCGCTCAAAACTACCCAAAATAGCACGATGTATCATAACAGGTTGTGATTGTGCGTTATTTTCATCTGTGTATGTAAGATTGAATCTATTTGGTAAATTCATATCAATTTGAATCGTTCCGCACTGCCATTTTCTACCGATTGCATCTGTAATTTTTATATCTATTTTTGGTCCATAAAATGCACCGCCACCCTCATCTACTTGATAGTTAATATTGTTATTTGTAAGGGCATTTTGTAATGCTTGTGTAGCACTCTCCCATACTTCATCACTCCCTATAGAATCTTGTGGTCTAGTTGATAACTCCATTTCATAAGAAAAATTAAACGCATTCATGATTCTATGAGTGAATTTTAATATATTATTTACTTCATTTTCTATTTGTTCTGGACGACAAAATATATGTGCATCATCTTGAGTAAATTCCCTTACCCTCAATAATCCATGTAAAACGCCGCTCTTTTCATGTCTATGCACAACGCCATATTCATAGAATCTAAGTGGTAATTCTCTATAACTTCTAATGCTATTTTGATATACCTTTATATGTCCAACGCAATTCATAGGTTTAATGCCATACTCTACATCATCAATGATTGTAAAATACATATTTTCTTTATAGTGGCTATAGTGTCCGCTGATTTTCCACACATCACTTTTTAGAATCTCTGGGCAACGAACTGGTTCATATTCATTTAATATTAAAGCTCTAGTTAATAACTCCTCGATTCTCCTTCTAAGTCTTGCACCTTTTGGTAGCCATATTGGCAAACCAGCACCTACTTCCTCATCAAATGTAAATAATTCTAATTCTACTCCAAGCTTTCTATGATCTCTTTTTTTTGCTTCCTCAAGCTTATGCAAATAATCTTTTAGATTCTCTTTTTTTGCAAATGCAATGCCATATATGCGTGTTAAAACTTCAGAATCTTCATCACCGCCCAAATATGCACCAGAAATCTTTGTTAGTTTAAAGGCATTAAGCAATTTTAAGGTTGGCAAATGTGGTCCTTTGCATAAATCCTCAAATTCTCCTTGTTGATAAATGCTAAAGTGATCGCCCTCAATCCTACTCATTACTGCATGTTTTAATTCATCATCTTTAAATCTCTGCTCTGCCTCTTTTCTACTAAGATTGATTTTTATTAGTTTATGCCCCTTTTTTGCAATATCTTTCATTTTGTTTTCTATCTTTGGTAAATCATCATCATTAATTTTAGAATTTACCTTAAAATCATAGTAGAAACCTTCATTAACTACTGGTCCTACAAAGAACTTTGCTTCTGGATAGATAGATTTTATTGCTTCTGCTAGTAAGTGAGCACATGTATGTCTTATTATTTGGTGAGCTTCTTTTGTATCATCAAAATATATAGGTAGCATATTGCTTGTATCTAAATTACCTTCTTCTACGCTTTGAATATCAAAAATGTTGCTATCATCAACATATCCAATGATTTCTTGCAATTATTCTTTCCTTAAATCTCAAAATTTTTGCGACATGATATATCTAAAGTATAAATATAAACTAAATCTGCATAAATAAAAGCTTGATAATTATACAAAGGATAACTTAATGTATGCTTAAAAGTTATCATAAAGGGTTTTAATTTAAAAACTAGTTAATTAATTATAAGAACATAACTTATAATCTAACCTTTAGAATTTGATTGCAAGATATTAATAACTGCTAAGCGGTTAAGGTATGTATGGATTATTGGGCGTTTAATTAATATCCGATATGATAATATGTTTCTATTACGCCCTCATCAATCTTTGTAAGTGTGCGGATTTCTTCGTGATTTTTTGGATTCATACAGCCTGTCATATTAAATTCAAGTGTTTTTTCATCTTTTTTCCATAGGGAATAATAACATGTTTTATTGGTATCTTTAAATTCAAACATATGTTTTTTGGAATCTTTTGGTATTCCATATTCTAAGATATTTTTAAAATGTGCTTTTACATCTATTGCTTCTTTATAACGCATATTTTCTAGATATTCAATAAGGTTTTGTATAAAATCATAATGTAATGTTTGTATATCTGCATTTTCATAAAAACATTTTTTTGCATAACACATCATGCTACCATCGCATATTTTTTGCTGCCAATCTTTTTGGCATATGGGAACTATCTTTTTTGCATGAGTTGGCGTAATTGATATATTAAATAATATAAAGCATAATAATAAGATATTTTTGAATCTTGCATATCTATTATTCATTTAATCCCTTTGATTATCAAACATTGCCATATTACCCGGCGTACTCTTATATTTCTTTTTAAGTATATTTGGTTTATTAATTGCAAAAAGTAGGCAAAAAACAAGACATGATATATAAAACCAACAAAAGCCATCATGTCCAAAATATTGCATAATAATACCTAGACTAAGCGGTGAAAATAAAGAGCCTAAGGAATAGCAAAATAAAACAGCTCTACCTAGTTCTACAGCATTATTTTTATTTTTTGTCATATCATTTGCTCTAGCTAATGCTAAGGCATATAAGCAAAAGATTCCACCGCCAAGCAATACGGATAAAGCACATTGCATAAACAAAGATAAGTCAATTAATAGAAAAACTAACATAGAGCAAAAGCCAACGCAAGCACATAGCATAATAGCAAATTTTCTGCCTAATTTATCAGATATTGGACCTATACTAGCTTGTGCTATAAATCCACCACACATAGCACTTGCTATAAAATAAGAGACAGCCTTTGCATCAAAACCTTGCAATAATACAAATACAGGTGCCATAGCAAAAAATCCATTAACAAGCATTCCAGCAATAAAGCTTGTAACAAGGGCTAAAGGTGCTATATCAAAAATTTTCGGTAAAGATATGGGCGTTTTCTGAGGCAATATCGGTTCTTTAATGCGAATGAGATATAATGGCAATGTAGAAAACATAATAAGACATGCACCAAGCACAAATACAGAATGCTTGTCTAAATTGAATGCAATGATTATTACCCCAATTCCAGATGCTATATAATATATAACTTCATAAAAGCTTAAAACACGCGATCGGACAGAATCTTTTGCTTTCTCATTAAGCCAAGATTCAATAACCATTAATACACCATAATAACAAAAACCAAGCATAAAACGAAATATAGACCATAGATATAGATTATCAAATAAACTATGCAATAAACTTGCAATAGCAAATAATGCAGCAAAAATACCAAAAGATCTAATATGCCCAACACGAGAGATAATCCTATGCCCCCCAATTGTTGCAAGCAATGCACCTATAAAAAAGCAAGAACTAATCGCACCAATAGCAATTTCACTCATGCCAGAGCCCTTTAGTATAACACCAACAGAGCTAACAATAAGAGAATTGCCAATAAACAAAAAAGACATTCCTATGAATAGAGCTGTCATAGATTTTATAATGCGTTTTGCTCTTAACACATGCCCTCCTTTAAATTTGTCTATTATATCAACATATACATAAAATTGCAGAATTTTATATGCTTAAAATTCTGCAAAATACACATTATCATTTATTGGATTAAATTAACTTTGATAGCATATCATAATATTTATAGCTATGTGGGTAGGTGTTATGTTAATTTTTAGTAAAATCAATAACTATAAAAAATTTATAGAAATAGATAGCATTGAAGAATGCGATAAAGTAATGGCAGATTGTATTGCGTTAATTAGAATAAAGTCAGAAATAATTTATCGTAATTCTAATTATTTTGGTTACAATGAAGATGATTGCAAGGAATATTTAGAATCTTGTTTTAAGCTTGGTGAAGAGCTGAAATGCAATGAGGTGGATTATGCTGTATTTGTTGATTTTGATGCAGATTTACTACACACTATATTACTTATGTTTGCACAATGTGGGGCTAGCTTTTTTATAATGGATAAAACAAATCGTTATTTACATGAAGCACAAGCAGTGGCAAATCAATATTTACTAGATACAAAGATATTGGCACTTGTAGAATCATATATGGATATAAGAGCTACTAGGAATTGGTGTGATCTTGATGTACTAAATGGCGCAATCGTAATTGATGGTATTGTGGAAAAAGATCTTTTGTTTCTTAAATAATATTATATTTTTAATACATAAAAAGTAGTTAAATTCAATTAATTGCATTTGTAGTCTAGATTCTTTTATCGGAAATACAATAATTGATATGCTAATAAAAAGCATTTATTTATATTATTATAAGGTTATAAATAGGCTCTATACTTATTGCGATGTTATACAGAACTCATGCAGTTTTTAAGCACATTATACCAACCAAGCATTATAGAGGCAAAATCATGGAATCTTTAATATCAATACTCCTTATCCCTGTTTTGTTATTGATAGTTGCGGCAGTATTTTTTATCATTAAATGGTTGTATTATGACTTGACAATTGGACAATGGTTGGATTTATGGAAAGAAAAAAAGATAAAAAATAAGTCTTAAGATAATGATTTTTCTCATTATTTTGGGTATTTTTATAAACTTTATTTTACCAAGATTGTGAGTGCAATTATGGAATCTTTTGGTGTTATACTTGGTTTTATTGCACTTATTGTTGTAATCTTACTTGTTTTAAAGTAGCTTATCAATTATATTTATTTATTTTTCTTATTAAGTGTGGTTTTACTATTGAATTTGTGATTATATATCAAATTGATAACTAGCATTATGCCAATAATCACAATTCATAGCAATTAGCAGTTTAGCGTATTGTTCCTTTTAGTGTCTTTACGCCAAAAGGATACAATGGCATATGATATTACATCATACCGCCCATGCCACCCATACCGCCCATATCAGGCATTGCAGGAGCCGGCTTGTCTTCTTTAATATCAGTAATTGCTGCCTCTGTTGTAAGAAGTAGGCTTGATATAGAAACTGCATTTTGCAATGCAACTCTAGTAACTTTTAATGGGTCAATTATACCAGCTTTAAACATATCTACATATTCACCATTGCTAGCATTGAATCCTAATTTACCATCTTTTGATTTACTAACTTCATTGATTACAACACCGCAATCATATCCTGCATTAGTAGCAATTTGTGCTAAAGGTGCTTTAATCGCACGATGGATAATATCAAATCCTATGCTTTCATCACCTTTTAGGCTAGCACCTTTTGCATTTACCTTGTTTGCTGCATGAATTAGTGCTGCACCGCCACCAATTACGATACCTTCTTCAACTGCTGCTTTTGTTGCTGATAGTGCATCATCTACCCTATCTTTTTTCTCTTTCATTTCTACTTCGCTAGGAGCACCAACTTTGATAACTGCAACGCCACCAGATAATTTCGCTAATCTTTCTTGTAGCTTTTCTTTATCATAATCGCTAGTTGTGCTTTCAATTTGAGTGCGAATTTGTGCTACTCTCTCATCTACTGCTTTTTTCTTGCCTTTGCCATCTACTATCGTAGTATTATCTTTGTCTATAACAATTCTAGCTGCCTGCCCTAAGTGATTCATATCAACATTTTCAAGCATTAAGCCTACTTCTTCGCTAATAACCTCACCGCTAGTAAGTATTGCTATATCTCTTAGCATTTCTTTTCTTCTATCGCCAAATCCCGGTGCTTTTACTGCTGCTACATTTAGAACACCTCGGAGTTTATTTACAACTAATGTTGTTAGTGCTTCACCTTCTAAATCCTCTGCGATTATTAAAAGGGGGCGACCACTTTTCATTGTAGATTCTAATATAGGTAAAATATCTTTCATTGAAGTTATTTTTTTATCTGTTATTAAGATATAAGGATTTTCAAGCTCTGCATTCATTTTGTCTGCATTTGTAACAAAATATGGGCTTAGATAACCTCTATCAAATTGCATACCTTCAACAATGCTTAATTCATCTTCAATACCTTTTGCTTCCTCAACTGTTATTACTCCATCTTTGCCTACTTTATCCATAGCATTAGCAATTAATTCACCGATTTTTTCATCAGAGTTAGCAGAGATTGTAGCAACTTGTGTAATCTCTTCTTTTCCACCTACTTTTTTGCTACCTTTTTTAAGCTCATCTATTATTAGAGCACTTGCTTTATCCATACCTCTTTTTACTTCAATAGGATTTGCACCTGCTGTAATATTTCTTAAGCCTTCTTTAAAAATACTATGTGCTAAAACGGTTGCTGTAGTTGTTCCATCACCTGCTGCATCTGCTGTTTTACTAGCTACTTCTTTAACTAATTGAGCACCCATATTAGCAAGCGTATCTTGCAATTCAATTTCTTTTGCAACACTAACGCCATCTTTTGTGATTGTTGGAGCACCATAGCTTTTTTGTATTAAAACATTTCGTCCTTTTGGACCCATTGTTACTTTTACTGCGTTACTTAAAGCTTTAACGCCTTCATAGATTTTATTTCTAGCTTCATCGCTAAATTTAATTTCTTTTGCCATAAAATTTCTCCTTGAGTATAATTTACTTAATTACGCCTAGAATGTCTTCTAATTCTAAAACAATAAAATCTTTGCTATCAAGTTTTACTTCATTACCTTTATATTTTCCAAATAAAACTTTATCACCTTTTTTTACTTCACCCTCTTTTTCCACTTCTTTGCTTACTTCTTTTATTACACCAATGCTTGGTTTTTCAGTGGCATTGTCAGGGATTATAATGCCAGAGTTTGTTTTCTTTTCTTCTTCAACTCTTTCAACTAACACTCTTTTTCCTAGCGGTTTAAAAGCCATCGTATTTCTCCTTATTATAAAGTTCGTAAATTAGCACTTAAAAATTTAAGTGATAAAATTCTATTAATTTTTGGTTAATAAGTCAAGGTGTTATAATATTACATTAAAGAATATTTAGTGTAATAAACTAAACTTTCTTAATATATAGTGTATAAATATATACTTTTCTGTATAAAATATAGAAACATATCATGTAAAATATAAAGAAAGATATTGTGCATATAATAATAAAATTTGAATCATTATTGTTTAGCGTAATTAAGTAGATAAATACCGCATAACATACATTTATAATTAGTGCTGATGTATTTTTGAATTTTTTATATAAGAAAAAATGCAAATGAATATTGTTTTGTTTTAATAATATCGTTTTGATTGCATGTAGTGGTGGTTTATTATTGATTAGCGTAATTCTTGTTAATACATTTGCAATGATTTCACATAATGGATATGAAAATAGACTTATAGCATATAGAGTATTAATTTTATAGTACCAAATGCCAATTACTAATAATGCCCCTAGACAAAATCCTAGTAAAAATGCTCCGCTATCACCTAAAAATATTTTGCCAAATGGATAATTAAAGAATAAAAATATTAATACAATGCTAGATAACAATAATGTTGATATTGTTATAAAATTGCTTTCTGCTTGATATGCAACAAAGCATAGAGATATAGAAATTGTAAGTGTTAAAAGGGCAGCATTACCATTTATGCCATCAATTACATTCATGCTATTTATTGTAAATATTAAGAAGATATAACATATAATTGCTGTTGTTATATATAATGTGCTATTTGTTGCAAATTCAAAATGAGACATAACAATAAAATATAAAACTCCTATTGATTGTATGCCTAATTTTGTTATAAAGTTAATTGTTTTACCGCTATCTTTTAATACACCGCTAAACATTACGATACAAGAGGCTATGTATAGGTGCAAACCGGCATATTCATAGAATATAGTTGTGCATTTCACATATAAAGAATCTTCAAAAAATAAATTATAATGAACTTCAAGACCAGCCATAACAATAGCTATAAAGGCAATTAATATTGCAATACCTCCGCAACGAGGTGTATTTTTCCTGTGAATTTTAAAATCTTTCTTGCTTACTTTGTCTTGCATAAGAAACATTGTTTGTGCAAGAATATATGTTGTGGTTAGTGCAACACTACCGCAAAAAATACCTAGTATTGTAAAATAAATAAAATAAAAACTCATATATTACAACAACCTTTTTGCTAAATATTACAAAATTATACCACACAACACAATATAGATAAAGATATTCTTATTTGCATTAAAATTATATTTTTTATTGTCTATGTAGTAGCTAATTGTTATCAATAAATTTATGTTGTTATAGATTTAGTATTTAGGTTAAATTAAGGTTAAATTTATGAATAAATATTACAATATCAATAATAAAAGGGGTTTTTAGTGATAATTACTGCATAGGGGGAAAACATGAGTAATACAACAACAAATCAAAAACCACATAGGTATTCACATCTGCCTATACCTACAGAACAGGAGATGGATAAAATATTATTAATAATGGAGGAATACAAGAATAATCCTAAGTTATCAGCAATGATAAAGGAGATGACACCGCCACATATAATGGAAGCATTGTTAAGCCATGTAGCTAGCAAGGCTGATATGGTAGAACATAAGGTGGATTTAGCAGATCAAGTACCAGAAGAAAATGAGCAATTTATAAGTGAATCTTTATTGTTCAAAAAATCAGTTAATAAGAAAATCAAGCAAAAAGCATGAATATTTGCTAAGTGATTTTATTGATTAATTTTTATCAATAAATTGTGATATTTTGAAATTGTTCTATAATATTTGCATTCAGGGTAGGTTTAATGGATTTTACTTTGAAAAGTAGTCATTGAAATGTAACTTACATGTGGTTTTGTTAAAATAATTGCTTATTTTAATAGCAAAATACTTATATAAAAATAAGACTACAAATACATCCCTATAGAATATGAATTGTGTATATTAGTTTATAAAATTATTAGCTACCATGTTGAAAGTCAATTTAGTTTCTATTTTCAATTTTTATAAAGCTTGTTATGGTGATTTAATGTTTCATTTATTTTTATTATTTAATGGATTTTTAGTAATATACAAGCACATATTATATGATTTATATAATTGGAGTATGCGTCAATGCAAAGTCATATTTAGCAAACATTAATCAGTATAAACAAGGGCTAAAAAATTTAGCACGATAATTATTTAGAATCAATATTATTTTTTCTTTCCAACATTTTCTTTTCTCTTTTTTCTATAATTTTGTCTTGCATATATTTATATTTTTCTTCGTTTTTTAGAGAATCTAGATCTTTATATAATCTTTTATATGCTTTTATCACATTTAAAATTGCAGCGGCAATACCATAGGCTAATCCAACCCATATAAGCCAGTAATAACCAAGCCATTTATATAGTAGATAACCTATACCAAACCCAATAAGTACTGCTACTATCATGGAGATTCCAAGCGATAAGTCATTAGCTCCTCTTGTTATTTGCCTTATTTTGCTATTTTTGTTTAAATCTAATGATTCTTTATTTTTCTTCATTTGTGAATCTTGATCTTGCATTAATCCCTACCTAAAAATCAAATTTTATTGATCTTGTTACTCCTCGAAATATGCAATGTATTTTCTCGTTTTCCATATATAAAAATGCACCTTCTAGCATATATGGCCATATGAAGTTATCACCATTTGGTTGTATTTGATGACAAAAACATACAATAGCACTTAAAAATGTGTCATGAGTTACAAATAACTCCATATCTTCAGAATCTTTATTTGCAAATATATACGCAAATAGTGTTTTCATGCTTTCGCACAAACCTTTCATGCCACTTAATTTTTTATCATTCAAAAATTCAGATATTATCCAATATGGTGAGTAATTAATAAAAAGATCTTTAGCTAGCTCTAAATCTTCTATGTATGAATCTGCTAATACATTTGTTTTTATAATATCTAATTTTTTATTTGTTGTTGTTTCGTATCCATTTGCAAAAAGATTTGCTGTTTGCAAACATCGTTCAACAACGCTTGAATGGATTCTGTTGATTCTCAATTTACAATGTTTGCCAAAATCCCATGCCATTATTTCGCCTTCTCTTGTGAGCAATATATCAGCACCCATATCATCAGGTGGTATATCGCCCCTTATGGAATGCCTAAGAATTACTTTTGAATTTTTTGGAGCAATTTTCGCACTTTTTGCGAAGTCCTCATATATAGTTTTAATCACTTAACACCTTTAATTTATTGTTCTTCAATGATAGGTCTTAGTTTGTAAGTATAACTAAATGTTGTTAAGGGAACAAATTTAAATTCAGCCTTTATATATACATTATCAATTACACTTATATTGTTTCCTTGTGTTAATACAGGCGTTCTGTTGCTGCCAGCCTTTATTCCTATACCAAAACATTTAATATCTTTGTAGATCCCAACTCCAAGACTTACAATATTATATGTACGAAAATCATATCCTAAGTCTGCTACTAAGCCAAAGTAACCTAAGTCTCCTCTAAACGAAAAGCTAAGATAATTTGATGAATCTATAGGCTTGTATGTTAGAGTTGTTGGATCTATGCTCCATGATGCATCATCCCTTTTTAAGTAATATGAAATACTAGCTGCGTATGCCCCCTTTGCATAACTTGCATTAAATGCTAATTCTGTAAAATTGTTATAAAACCATGAGTAAAAGAAACTTACATTTAAAAATAAACCATCTATTGGTGAAGTTCCCAACTTATTTTCCATAGGGATTTTAACAGGTGATATTGGATCATCAAAATTTAAAGATTGCGATATTTTCCAGTAAAAAAATTCGTTGCCATTCCTGCCATAGAAATAATTTACTATATTCATATCAAGTCGTTTTATCATTTGATATATATTGTTGAATAGTTGCGGATTCCATATATCAGCACCATTTTGTATGAATGCTAATTTATCTGGGCTAAGTTTGCTAAAACTTTTAAGAATTTCTGTTCCTAATATACCATCTGTAAATACGGCTTTATCTATTGGTGCATTAAATATCAAAGAAGTTTGCATAGAATGAAAAAAATATTTATATTTTCTGCCAATATCACTATGCAATGAAAGCCTATAATTTAAATTTACATAATTTCCAATGTTATCTTGTATAGGAGTGGCAGAGTTTGGAGTTTCATATATTTTTGTATTCTGTGTGTTTGTAGCAAAAATATTACCACCAAACATATTTAGCCATGCTCCAACAGAGAAGTATTTATTTAAAAAAGAAAATTGCATCCCAATGGGAATATTGACTTCATTTGACAAGTATGAATATCCCTTTTGTCTATATCCATACTTTGATTGATAATTAATAGAATAAAGCAATTCTTTAAAAAATAGGGAATTCATGTATTTATGATATTGTATGTTTGGCATATCGTGCATAGTTGTAGCATCATTCGGAGCATATAAGTTAAGGTAGTAGCGTAGATTGATTCCAAAATAATGATTGTTTGTTTGTGCATATATATTTACTTTAGAGATATATGAAGTTGCATTTAAAAAATAACGCACATCATTTAAACGCATATAATCTATATCATTCATAAATGCTAAATCAAAATACATGTCATTGTTGATATTTGTTTGTATGCCGAAATATTTTTGAATAACATCGCGTTTGCTGTGTTGAAAGTCAAAGCCATATATATGTTGATTCAATAGGTTTAATCTTTGCACATACTCATTTGAATTATAAAAATATTTAAAATGTAAAATATATTTATCATTCCCACTATCGACTGCACGAAATTCAAAATTTGCTCCACCACCGCGTGAAGTTCTAAATTGTGGGCTAATTGTTATATCCCAAAAATTTTGCAATGCAATAAAATATGGTTGAATATATGTAAAACCATCTGTTCCAGAAGTTCCAAGTGTTGGATACAGAAAGCCACTTGTTCTTTTATTTTCAAGTGAAACTTTTAAATAAGGAAAATAAAATACAGGAACATCTCCTATATATATTCGCGGATTCCATAATGCAAGTGTATTTTTATCTTTATCATATGCTCCCTTAGTGGAATCAATTCTCCATGCAGGACTTGTAAAAGAACATCCAGATACTATGGAATCAGCAAATCTATAGATTGATTTTTGCTGACTTGCACTTTCTGCTTTGGTCCAAATACCTGTTTCTGTGTCTTGTATATAAAATGGTCTAATAATGCTAAAATTTGAATTTAAATATATTGTTGCTTGTTGCGTATAAACAGATAAAGTATTGCCTTTGTATATGCGAACATTGCCTATTAGTCTTGCTTGTTTATTATCCGGATTATAGGTTATTTCATCGGCTATGATATAGGCTTCTTTGTTTTTCAAAATGGCATTTCCACGCACAATCATAAAATTATCATAGTGTTCTATATTTTCTCCCAATAATTCAAATAGTTTTGTGTAATCTGTATCTCTTTTTTCAACACCTGTCTTTAAATTTTTACTCATTTCTTCTTTTTCTTCATCAGATAGTTTTTGTTTTGGCTGTTGCCCTTGATTCTGCGTAGGATTAGTTGGCATTGTAGGTGTTAACTTTGGATTTTTGTCATCATACATAAAAATTGCAGAATTTGTAGTGTTATTTAATGTTTTATGTTCATTTTTATTCGCATATAAGAGGTTATTTGCATATGCTAGTATAAATACACATAATAATATATTACGCATGCTTGCAAACTTTATGCAACTATAACAATAGTGTTGCTCATTTTATCATGAATTGTTCTATAATATTTATCAAATAGCCCAAATATAAAACCTACATAAAGAAGTGTGCCAAAAAAGCATTTAAAAATAGATCTTTTCATACACACATGCAATGTTGGCTTATCAAAATTATTAGAATCAACAACGCGTATTCTTAATAGAATCTGTCCTAATGTTGCACCATACAGATAGACTAATATAAAATGATAGACAATTTGCAAACCAATATGGATTGCTAAAAATAAAAGTAATGTATCTAATGCTTCTTTTGTTGTGATTCTAAGGTTTTCTAGTATAGCACTATTATCTGGTGTTGAGGATAATTGTGCTTTTGTATAATTTGCATTATATGTTTTTTTAATAATATTTTGTGCGTTTTCAATTTTTTGCTTTTGTGCATTTGAAAAGAATGTTGTTATTATAAGTGCTATAATAATAGTGTCTATTACATAGGCACTAACACGAGATATAGCTGATGCTATTCTTATGTTCTCTCTATACAAGTCTGTTTCTAATCTATCCATAATATAACTTCTTTATACATTTATTATTTTAAGGCTTGATATGCAATATCTTTTCTGTAATGCTTCCCACTAAATTCAATTTTTGATACAATATCATACGCATTATTTCTTGCCTCATCAATTGTATCTCCAATGCCTACTGCAATGATACTTCTACCACTATTTGCATAAATTGCGGAATCTTTGACGCTTGTACTTGCAAAAACGACATGTCCTGTTTCTAAATTAGTATCTTGTGGGTTGATCCCATTAAATGTAATTTTTGCCGGATAATCTTGTGACTTAAAATTTTGTACATAATCATTGCTTGCCATAACCACACACACTACACATTTGTTATGAAATTCTATATTTTCTACCATTTGTCCTTTTGCAAATGAATACATTATATCGAACGCAGAAGTTTTCAAAAGTGGCATTAATACTTCGCATTCTGGGTCACCAAAGCGTACATTGTATTCAAGCAGATAAGGTTCGTTATTAACAATCATGATGCCTGCGAAAATTACGCCTTTGTAGGGGTTATTGGAATCTCGCAATGCGTTAAATGTTGGTGTCAAGATTCTGTCTTTCACTTTTTTTTCTAATTCTTTGTTATAAAGAGTGTGTGGTATATTTGTATAAGCCCCCATTCCACCTGTATTTGGTCCTTTATCATTATCAAAAAGTCTCTTATGATCTTGGCACGCAGGAAGTACAATATAGTCCTGCCCGTTACTTAGTGCAAATATAGACAATTCATAGCCATCTAAAAATTCTTCAATTACAACGCTTTTTCCAGAATCACCAAATAATTTTCCATCAAGCATTAAACTAAGTTGTTTCTTTGCATCCTCTTTACAATGCAATATCAAAACGCCTTTTCCACCGCATAAACCGCTTGCTTTAAGAACTATAGGTATAGATAAAGATTCTATAAAATCATATCCTTCCTGCTTATTATTTAACGAAACTTCTTTATATTTTGCTGTTGGTATATTTAAGTTGCTTATGAATGACTTCATATAAGCCTTAGAGCCTTCTAGTTTTGCATTGTTGAGACTTGGAGCAAATACTAATATGCCATTAGATTCTAAAAAATCACTTATACCTTCCATAAGTGGTGCTTCAGGTCCAACAATAACAAGAGAAATCTTATTTTTTCTTATGTTTGTCAATAATTCATCATAATTTTTGTATTCAATATGTTTAGCGTTGAGGTACATGGTAGCTGCTGGATGTTGAGGGCTAAAAAAAATATCTTTTACTTTTTTATCATTTTTTAATGCCAAAGCTATACTATATTCTCTTCCACCATTCCCGATAATTAAAATATTTTGATTATTTAAAGTTTGTAAGTCTGTATTATTTTGCAATGTGATACCTTTTATATAATTAAACCCAAAAGAACGCTACTTCCATTATATTGTGTAAGCCCAACAAAAGCTACAACAAATAGGGCATTACGAAATAATTAGGCGACGAATCCTAAAATGCTATGGCATCCTTCACTACTATCATAGAGCAGATACACCGACACACATACTTCAGTGCAACCCAAAAAAGTATTTTAATATAGACTACCAATCTTTAAGAAGAAACACGAAACTTTCAGGCGATCATAATTATAGCAAGTTTTAGATAAAATTCAGTTATAATTTATCAAGGAGTAAGTGTTGCGGTTATTATATAGCTTTTGCGTATTACATGATTATGATAGGATCGATGTTGCATTACATGAAATTTTAAAAATATCTAGATCACAAGTTAGTCAATGGATAGAATCTAAATTAATAAAAGTGAATGGTAAATTAGCAAAAAAAAGTAGATTTTTAAAAAAAAGAGATTTAATATATATATTTAGTGTAAAAATACAAGAATCTTTAAACATTAAAGAAGTACCAAGTGATTTGGATATAGAAGTCATACATGAGACAGATAATTATATAATTTTTAATAAACCAAGAAATTTAGTTGTTCACCATGCACCAAGCGTTAAGGAATTTACCTTCACTGATTATTTAATGGCATGTAATTATGAGCTTTCAACAATTAATGGCGATTTAAGATTTGGTATTGTGCATAGGCTTGATAAAGATACAAGCGGGGCTATTCTTGTGGCTAAAAACAATGATAGTCATTTGCATTTTTCTAATATGTTAAAAAATCGCACAATGGGTAGAATCTATATTTGTGTAATAAATAAGCCACTAAAAAATAATATGTGCGTAGAATGCTTTATGGGGAGAAATCCCAATAATCGCCTAAAGATGTCAAAACTTGATAAAAATAGATTTCCGCAAGCAAGGGATTCTAAAAGTGAATTTCGCAAGATTGCACAAAGCAACAATAATGAATATGAGCTTATAGGAGTTAGATTATTTAGCGGTAGGACACATCAAATAAGAGTGCATTTAAGCACAATTGATAGGTATATTTATGGTGATATTTTATATAGCCCAGAAAAGTTAAAATTTGGTTATAAAACAAAAATGCTACTTCATGCAAAGCTTCTTTACTTTGAAGGAATGGTTTTTAGTGCAAAAATACCTAAAGATTTGCTAAAATTCTTAGAGGAAAACTTTGTAGATTATGAATCCAGATTGGAATCTTGCTTAAAAGAATGGCAAAAAGAACTTTAAATGATATAATTCACAATTGTAAAATATTAAAATAGTTTCATTAAAATAATTTTGGGAGTAAATTTGTATGGTATTTATGCGTTCAAAACAATTTCATTTGCTTTTGTTGTCTTTGTTATACTCATTTTTTGTTCATGGATGCTTTCAAGTGTTTAGTTTAATGGGTATTAAAGATGAGGTTGATGATAAATTACCTGTTGTAAAGACATTTCGTGCATTGCCCGATGTAACCTCTGTTGGGTTTGAGTGGAGATTACCAGAAGATATATCATTAATTGATGGATATATGATATATAGAAAGAACAAAAAAGATGAATTTGTTAAGATTGCTTTTATAAAGAATGCACATTCTACGCATTATTACGAGGGCAATTTAGAGCCAAATACAGAATATTCATACGCAATATCAAGTGTTGGCAAGGATTCTAAAGTGTCTAATAAAAGTAATGTTTTGAAGATTAAAACATCATTTATAGATCCGGTAGATTTCGTATATGCCTCAAAAGATTTAGCAAAGCGAATTAAAATATTTTGGAGCCCAAGTCCAAATCCTGTCGTGAAAAATTACATAATAGAAAGAAAAGGCAAGAATGATAAATTTGTTAGTATAGGCTCTACGACAAATCGCATGCTTGTTGAATTTTTTGATGAAAACATAGACGACAACACAGAGCATACATATAGGGTTATATCTCAAAGTTATGAAGGGGCAAAATCAACTCCTAGTAAAGAAGTTACAGGAAAAACTAGATCTGCACCAAATATGATAACAGATATTGTAGCGACTAATGACAAGCAAAGAAGTATATGGATAGAATGGAAACCCAGCGATAATAAAGAAATGGCAGGATACAATGTTTGGGTATCCGAAAATGATGATATGTATAGAAAAATAGCTTTTGTTCAAAGAGAATCTTATATACATAAAGTCGATGAAGATGGAGCTATAAGGCATTATAAGATTAGTGTTGTGGATAGATATAAACTTGAGTCTAGTTTGCAAGAAAATGGTGTTAGAGGGCAAACATTGCCACCACCACCAACTCCTGTTGTTTCTCAAGGATTGATTGAAAAAAATAATATTGTGATAAAGTGGGATAAGGTTGATGATGCTAGAGTTATTGGTTATGTGGTTTATAGGAGTAGTGAAAGCGGAGAAGTAAGCAGATTTGGTGATATTAAAACTACTAGTTTCATAGATAAAGATGTTAAGGGTGGAATTAGTTATACATACTATGTGGTTAGTGTTGATAAACTAGGCATGGAATCGTTGTCTAGCAATAAAATTATGCTTTCTTTATTACCACAAGAGACAAATACTAAGGCACAAAAAGCAAACAAAGATTCTAATAAAAAGTAAGGATACATAGATGCCGCATTTTGTTAGCACAAATATGTTTGAGGATACCAATACAAAATACCATGATTTTTATATCATGGATTATTTGGTTAATGAAAAGCATAATAATCTTCAAATATTGCCAGTGTGGTATAAAAATTCAATATTCTTTATTCGTTGCATAAAAAGGCATAACGATTTTTTGTATAAAATTGATAAATTAACTCGCCCAAATGATTTGTGTGCAATAAAAGTAGTTTTAGGTTTTATATCAAGTAAATTAGAGGTAGTTAGACACAATTTAAATCAAGTGAATAAAAAGCATACAAGGGGTACGCAAACGCAATATTTTTTGCATGAAGACGAACTAGAAACTATAAAGCCAGATTTAATTGAGATAGGTTTTGGTAGTGGGAGACATATATTAGATCTAGCAAAGTCAAATCCAACCAAAAAAGTATTGGGTTTTGAAATACATGCCCCATCAATAAGACAGGTACTAAATGCTATAGAAATACACAAATTAAGCAATCTATATATATGCAATCTTGATGCAAGGTTAGGCATTCAAGCATTTAAATCAAAAAGTGTAGAAGTTATTTTTCTGCATTTTCCAGTTCCGTGGAATCAGGCAAAACACAGAAGAGTATTCAGTCGTGATTTCTTAGAAAATAGCTTTAGGGTGTTAAAAAATAAGGGATATATAAACATAAGAAGCGATGATGATGAATATATAAAAGATGTTATAAGTGAGTCATTAAGTGCAGAGGAAGCACATTTTGAGGTCTTTAAAAACAAAGATGCAAAAATTATAAGCAAATATGAACAGAGATGGTCAAAGTTAAAAAAAGATATTTATGAATTACATATTTTTAAGCATTTTTTTGATTATCAACATAAAGAAAAGGCTAGGATTGAGTTTGAGTTTAATATAAAAGGAATAAAACTATCAGATATTTGCAACAAAAAGTGGATATATGATACAATATTCATTAATATAGGGGATTTATATTGTTCAAAACCAAGCTCTACAGCTAATATTAACATGGTTCAAATTGCATTTGGTAGTTTCTATATGCCATTTAATACATATTTGATTCTAGAAAATGGCGAACTTCATTATTTAAAACGACCATTGTATATAAAATCACATATTATGGCTCATCAGTTTTTATGTAAGATTCTAGAGCAGAGTTTGTATGTCAAGCTTAAAGAAAGGTAAAAATGGATACAATCATAAAGGCAAAACAGCTTTGTTTGGGTTATAAGAGGACGGGGCTTGTAATTAAAAATGCTAATTTTACAATATATCCTAAAGATTTTGTTTTTATTTCCGGTGCAAGTGGTAGCGGAAAAAGTACACTTTTGCGTTCAATATATGGTAATTTAAGCGTGCAAGCTGGCGATTTGAGTGTTTTGCATTGTAATATGAAAAAAGCTAGCCCTCACAAATTAACATTATTACGCAGAAAAATGGGAATAGTATTTCAAGATTATAAGCTTATAAAAGATTGGAATGTTGAAAAGAATATAGCTTTACCTATGATTATTAATAAATTTCCCAAATCAGAGATTAAAACACAAGCAGAAAAATTATTATCACATATAAATCTTTTACATAAGGCTAATAAATACCCATTGGAATTAAGTGGTGGTGAACAACAACGAGTTGCATTAGCAAGAGCAATTGCTCATAGACCTAGATTAATACTTTGTGATGAGCCAACAGGGAATCTTGATGATTATTCAAGTGATATGATTTGGGGGCTTTTAAAGTCTTCAAACGAACAATTAAATATAACAATTGTAGTTGTGACACATAGAATACCAAAGCATTTAAATCTTAAATATAGAAAAATAGAAA
Source organism: Helicobacter sp. (assembly GCA_029264775.1). Classification (GTDB taxonomy): domain Bacteria; phylum Campylobacterota; class Campylobacteria; order Campylobacterales; family Helicobacteraceae; genus Helicobacter_A. The sequence continues at coordinate 31,778 of JARHYT010000049.1, forward strand.
TAAAAGAGGGCTTAATTAATGAATACGCTTAAACAACATTTATCATTACTTATACCACTCATTGCAATGCTTTTCAGTTTGCAATGTTTATTGATTTTGGAGCGAATTGTAGCAAAGCAAGAGCAGTTTATAACACAAAAATACGCTATTGGTATAACCTCAAGAAAGCCTATTACTTTTGAATCTGTGCGTTCCAAAATTGTTGAGGCAAAGGAGCTTACGCAGTTAAATCCAAAAGATTCTATTATGAAATTAACAAAGGATATTAGTGAAGCAAATTTAACAAACCTAACAAGGCAGTTACCATATTTTTATAGTTTGAGTCTTGAATATTTTCCAAGCACGGAAAGGTTGAATGCTATTGAGGCAGTATTAAAAAAAAATTCATCTATTATTTCAGTTGATACATTTTCAAAAAGGCATTTAGAAAACTATACACTTTTGAGTTTTATTAAATTTAGTGTTATTACATTTGCGGTTATTCTTGCACTAATTAGTTTTATGCTTATGCTTAAGCAAATAGAGATATGGCGCTATGCAAATAAAGAAAAAATGGAAATTATGGATATTTTAGGTGCAAATATTTGGATAAGAAATAGAAGTTTGTTTAAATTAGCATTAATCGATTCTTTTATAGCTAGTTTTGTTATATCTGTAATTGTATTTTATATGGCTAGCCTTCAGATTACGCTAGATACGATTAAGTCTTTGGGTATTGGTTTAAATATATTTCAAATACCGCTTGATTTTTTAAAATTATTTTTAGCTGCATTTATATCATCATTTTGTTGTGTAGTTTTTGTTATTTTGTCAAAGGCTAGGACATGAAACAATATCGTTTTTACATATTGTTGTTTTTTTATGGATTTTTTTATATTTGTGCAAAGAATCCAGATCTTAATGAGATTAATAAAAATATACAAAAAAATGAGGTGCAAAAAAGCAATATTGATAAACAAAGAGCTAATTTAAATCTAAAGTTAAGCACACTAGGACAAAATATTAGTAATAACATTAAAAACATAAAACAACTTGATTCTGAAATACAAAAATTATCTAAAAATATAGAGGATAATAAAGATCAAAATAGAAGTCAAGAGGCAAAATTACAGACATTACAGAATCAACTAGCAATATTAAATGAATCCTTACAATCTTCACAAACACATCTTAGTAGCTTGATATTGCAATACACAACGATAGCATATGTGCTTGATGATGAAGAAACATTAAGCATGGATGACATAGTATCAAGAGAAGTATTTAAGATTCTAAAGAAACAAACTATAAATGATATTAAAAATATAGAAAGGCAGCAAGGTGCTATACAAAAACAGATAAATGAAACAAATAGTAGCATAAAGGAAGTAACACAGATAATAACAACACAAGAAACTAGACACCAAGATTTACAAGCAATGATAGCAAAGCAAAAGATTTTAGTAGATAACATGCGCAATGAAGTGCAAGTTTATAATCAAAGATTGAAAGCTATTGATACACAAAAAAAAGAATTAGATAAATTGCTTGGGCAACTAAACATTTTGAAGAAAAATACACAAGAAGAAATTAGAAAAAAACAAGAGCAAGAGAGATTAGCAAAACTTGAAAAAGAGAGATTAGCAAAACTTGAGCAAGAAAGAAAGAAAAAACTTGAGCAAGAAAGAAAGAAGGCAGAATTAGCAAAAGCTGAAGCAGAGAAAAAAGCAAAAGCTGAAGCAGAGAAGATCGCAAAAACAGATACAAAAAAAGCCGAACAATTCTTGGGGCAACAAAACAAAGCTATTAAACAGAAATATGAGGCAGCAATAAGCTCAACAGATGCAACATCTGCTATAAATAGTTTTGAAGATTTAAAAAGGGTTGATAGTGTTTATCAAAAACCAGAAACAGCAAGATATGCGGGTAAGAGGGCAGGCTCACCACTAGATTCTTACATAATAGAACAGGCATTTGGAGATTATATAGATCCTGCATATAAAATAAAGATTTTTAATAATGGTGTTGTGTTAAAGTCTGCAAAAGAAGATTCTAAAGTGTATAATATAATGGATGGAAAGGTTATATACGCACAAGAAATGGCTGGATTAAAAAAGGTTGTTGTGATAGAACACGCTAATTCTATGCACTCAATATATTCTATGCTTGATAAAATAGCTCCAACACTAAAAAAAGGCTTCGTTGTAAAGCGTGGTTATGTGATAGGGAGAATTGCTGATAGGTTAAATCTTGAGATTGTGCAGTCAGGAAAACATATAAATCCAATAGAAGTGATTGCAAAAAAATAAAGGTGATGTTAAAACTATAAGTATCTTTTGTTCATAATAAATTTGTGATAAATATTATAATTTTATGATACTTTAAGCTAATGAACGCAAGTGAGATTAACATTCGACTTATCGATTGTATAATTGGGAAAATGTTGTAATGCTGTTTTAGTATATCATAGAATATTTAGTTAAAACAGATGTATTATAATTTGCAATAGATTAAGGTAAAATTTCTGTGGTAGGAATTACTTAAATTATGTTTAAGCAATATTGCTAATTATATAAACTGCTGAATTATTATTATAATTAAAGCAGTGAGTACAATGATTTTTACAGACAAAAGATTTTTTGATATTTAGCAACAGCTTTTAAATGCCTGAATTTAAATATTTTGAGTTTCACCTAGCTATTAACAATCCCTCTCATGAGGGTACAATAATGATTTATTTTATCTAAAATTTATGGATAAAAGGAGGAAAATGAAGTGGCTCCGGATGCAGGATTCGAACCTGCGACCAAGTGGTTAACAGCCACCTACTCTACCGCTGAGCTAATCCGGAATAAAACTGAAGTGTAATCATACATTAATTTTTACAAAGAGTCAAGCAAATATGCAAGATTCTTATTTTTTATTGTTATAATTGTTTGTCAAAAATCATTAGGAGAGGCTGTGCGAGATAAGGTTACTTTTGGTATCTTGTTTTTATTGGTGTTTATAGCTATGATTGTCCTATATCAATCATATCTATTTAATATAGCCATAGCATTTTTAATCTGTGTAGCTACTTTTTGGTTTAAAACATATTTGCATGGCTTTATCAAAAATCCACTTACAACTTCCCTTGTTGCAATTACTCTTATGATTGCACTTATTTTTATACCTATATTTTTTATTTGTTATCGTGCATTTGTTGGATTTAAATCACTTGATTGGAATACATTGCGTGAAGTATTTGATGCTTCTAAAATGTTTATACAAGATTTATTATCTCATATACCATTTGTTGAAAAGTATTTGCCATCGATACTTAACGAAATATCGTTTAGTTCGCTATCATCTACTTTGATAAAGATTTCTAGTGTTATTGGTGAAAATGGCTTAAAGTTTTTTATAGATGGTTTTGTAATTGTTATATTTTTGTTCGTATTTTTTTATTGTGGTGAAACTTTTTATGCTTATATCAAGAGATTATTGCCATTTCAAGATAAACAAATAGAGGAAGTAGCACAAGAAGTAAGCGGTACTCTTAGAATCGTGTTTTTATCCACTTTTTTCAATGTTGTAATGCAAGGAACGGCATTTGGCATTATTGCATACATATATGGATTTGAGGGTGTATTACTAGGAATTTTATATGGTATTTGTTCTATGATACCTATTGTTGGAGGCGTTATTGTGTGGCTTCCTGTTTGTTCTATACTTGTTTATCATGGTGATATAAAGGGTGCAGTGATTGTTGGTCTTTATAGTGCTGTGTTCATAGGATTTATTATTGATAATATAATCAAGCCATGGCTAATTGGTATTGTTAATAAGAGGGTTTTAAGTAAGCCATTGCAAATTAGTGAATTTGCCATTTTCTTTGCCATATTAGCTGGAATTGGTGCGTTTGGGTTTTGGGGAATTATAATAGGTCCTGCTATTACCGCATTTTTTATAGCGTTGTTGCGTGTATATGAACATGATTTTTCAAAATAATTTTTAAGAGGTGTTTGGTTTGATAAAAGTAGCAGTAATTGGTGCTAGTGGATATAGTGGCATAGAAGTTATTAGAATCTTAAGCCATCATGATGGGGTTAAGTTAAATTATTTTGGAGCAAATACGCAGGCTGGGCAAAAATTAAGTGATATTTTTGGAAATTTTTATAAAAATTTTGATTACAACTTGGAGAATTTGCCATTAGAAGAAGTAGCAAATCAAAATGATTGTATCATAGCTGCTACGCCACATGAGTTTTTATCTAAGATTTTGACAAAAGAGATTCTAAAAAAAAGTGTTGTGATCGATTTGTCAGCAGATTTTAGATTAAAAGATGCAAATAAGTATGTTGAATATTACAACTTTAGACATCCTAGTGCAGAGATTTTAAAAGATTCTGTGTATGGGTTATGTGAGCTATATAGCTCTAGTATTGCAACTGCACAATTGATAGCTAATCCGGGTTGCTATCCCACTTGTAGCACACTTTGCATTGCACCATTGCTAAAACATGGGATTATAGATTCAAAAAGCATTATAATTGATGCAAAAAGCGGGGTATCTGGTGCCGGCAGGAGTGCAAAGATTGATAATCTTTTTTGTGAAGTAAATGAAAATATAAAGGCATACGGGCTTGTCAATCATAGGCATGTAGCAGAGATAGAACAGAATTTAACATATATTGCAAACGAGGATATAAACATTAGTTTTACTCCGCATCTAGTGCCTATGAATAGGGGTATATTAATAACTGCTTATGCTTCATTGCAAAGTAAATATATGAGCATTACACAACAAGAATTACAGATAATGTATGAGGAATTTTATGAACATAATTTCTTTGTGCGTGTATTAGATACTCCACCTCAAACGCGTTGGGTAAGTGGTAGTAATTATGCAGATGTCAGTGTGTGCCTTGATAGTAGAAACAAAAGGGTTATAATGATGGGGGCTATTGATAACATTATAAAGGGGGCTGGGGGACAAGCTATACAAAATTTGAATTTGCGTTTTGGATTTGATGAGAAAAAAGCATTGACAAATATAGCACCTTTTCCTTAAAACTAGATTCGCTATAAGTTAAGATTCTATAAAAATTATTTTGTGCCTTAACTATTTTATCTTCAAATAGCTTTTATTTTTAATGACATAACTTTATGTATAGGGCTAATGTCACATTACATTATTAAGCATTAAAAGGGGATTAATATATTCTGTTTTTATTTACTTACATATAGAACACAAAATATAGATATATCATATATAGATTTGTTTTGATCAGATTGCAACAATTTGTCTTGCAAATAAACCATCTTTGCTTATGGTTACTATAAATTTATGTTAAATATCACCAAAGTTTTATATTTGTATGAAAATACTATTGTAGTTTTTGGAATAAACTATATAAAAAATTATTTATAGAATAATAAAAAGTTTAAATTTGTCAAAAATGTAACATAAATTGTAATTTTTGCTAAACTATTTGCTATATCTTACGATACTATATGTATAATGCCTCAAGTCAATGTGATGTGTGTTGCATTGCTTGCATTAAATTTCTGTATAGAAAGGATTAAATATGAAAATTGCAAGAGTTTTAAAGGCTACTGTATTGGCTGGTATTCTTACAGCTGGAGCTTCACAAGCCCTACCATTTGTATCTCCTGAAGTGGGTGGTATGATAGGGACAAGTTTTGATAACGCAAAAGGTTTTAATATTAATTCAGATACTAACCTTACTTATGGAGCATTTGCTAGATTATGGTTAAAGCCGGGTTCTTTCAGAGTAGCTCCATTTGTTAAGTGGGAGAATATATCTGAAGCTAGTTTTGCAAATCACTTTAAAGATATAATAACTAACGAGGACTCTAGAAACAATAATATGCAATATGGTGTGTTGCTTGGTCTTGAGTTCTTTTATTTAACTCCTTATGTTGGTGCTGCATATTCTCATTTTACTGATACGCATTTTTCTAGCACTTGGGCTTTAAACTATGGTTTAAAGTTTAAAATTCCTATTTTACCTTTAGCAATTGGTATCGATGCATCTTGGCAGAAACCAAAGCTAAGTGGAGTAGAAATAGAAATGCACAGAGTTAGTGCTACTTTAAGCTTGCATTTCTAGTGTTTTAAATAGTTTAAAATCATTTCCTCAAACCTACACCATCTTGTGTGGGTTCTATTCCTCTTACTATTTTACAAAATAAGTGAATTATATGAAAAAAGATAACACGAGACAGCAAGGACATAAAATACATAAGCATAAATATAGTCTATTGGGTTTGAACAAAAAAAGCCGAGATACCATGAATTTGAATAGGCAAAATATTAAAGAAAGCAATATAATTTCAAATGATGATATAAGTCCGATTGTTCAAGTAGCGATAATGGGACGACCAAATGTAGGTAAAAGTTCATTATTTAATAGATTAAATCAAAAGAACATTGCTATAACCTCTCACATAAGCGGAAGCACAAGGGATATAAACAAAAGAGATCTAAGACTGCAAAGGTTTGATATTACCATAATAGATACAGGTGGGCTTGAAGTACAAGCACATAAATTAAAAGATTTTAATGCAATAAATAATAACTCGCATCTAAAACAATATAAAAAGGATTCAAATAGTAATATCCACGAACAAAACAATAGCAATCCGCAGAGACAAGCAATTATAGCACAGAATCTGAGAGAGAGTATTTCGCTCCATTCATATCAGATAGTGGCACAAAGTGATATATTGATATATATGGTAGATGGCAATGGAATGGCAAATGATGAAGATATTAGAATCTTTAGAGAGCTTAGTAAGAAAAAGCCGACATTGCTTGTGCTAAATAAAGTAGATAACGATAAAATTTTGCTAAATTCTTCTGAATTTATGTCTTTTGGAGTTGGTTTTATAACTATATCTGTTGCTCATAATAGAGGCATTACAAAACTTCTTACAAGCATTGAAAATATGATACAAGAATTAATAGATTCTAAAAAAATACACATAAAAAGGCCAATGATAAAAGAGCTAGATTTCATTGACTATTTCGATGATGAAGAAAGCATTATTGAATTTGATAATTCATTAGACAATGTGGCACATGATTGTAGCGATAAGCACAAGATATTAAAATCTATTGTAAATGAAGATTCTGCATATGATATTGCAGTGGGAATCATAGGGAGACCAAATGTAGGTAAAAGCTCGTTATTAAATGCACTTACAAATACAAACAGATCTCTTGTGTCAGACATTGCAGGAACAACTATAGATCCAATCGATGAAAAAATAAATTACAAAGGGCATAATATTACTTTTGTTGATACTGCTGGTATCAGACGACGGAGTAAAATTGAGGGTATTGAAAAATATGCACTAGATAGAACACAAAAGATGCTTAATCAATGTGATATAGCACTGTTAGTCCTTGATTGTAGTGTGGATTTTGTAGAACTAGATGAAAAAATTAGTTCTATAGCTAATTCAAATAATCTTGGAATTATCGTAGTGTTTAATAAATGGGATATTAGAAATAAAGATTTTGATTCTAGAATGGATGTATATAAAAGAAAGTTCAAATTTTTAGAATACGCACCTATTGTAACAACTTCAAGTATTACAAAAAAACATATACGAGAATTAAAACAAAAAATTGTTGAAGTATATACAAACTTTATTTTTAGAATTCCGACTGCAAGGCTTAATAATTGCATTCAAAATGCCAATAAGAAACATCCTATACCAAGCGATCACGGAAAAATTGTTAAAATTTATTACGCTACACAATTTGATATTAAACCACCGAAAATCGCATTAATAATGAATCGTCCCAATGCATTACATTTTAGCTATCGACGCTATATTATAAATACACTTAGAAGTGAATTTAACCTTAATGGTGTGCCAATATTGATAGAATCTAGAAGTAAAAAAGAAAGAAGTGAAGATGTTAGTGAGAATGCTTAATATTAGCTTTCATTTATGTTTTTAGGAGAAATTAAGGAATAATTATTGCATTGAAGCACAAGTTTTTTGTTTATATTCCTATGAAATTGATATTTTTTTAAAAACAAAATATATATCGATAAAATTTATTATTTTTTTGGTAGAATCTTATGGTGTCATATAAGCGGTTTTATAGATACCTTTATGGTTAAGGGAGTTTAATGATAGAAAATCAAGCAAAAAAATTAGAAACTATGATGAAAAATAAAGCTAATACAAAGTATATCGCAGTAACTTCTGGTAAAGGTGGGGTCGGTAAATCTACAATTAGTGCCAATTTAGCATACAAATTAAAAACGCTTGGCTTTAAAGTTGGAATTTTTGATGCTGATATTGGTTTAGCAAATCTTGATTTGATCTTTGGGGTAAAAACAGATAAAAATATATTACATGCAATGAAAGGTGAGGTAAGCATTGATGAGGTAGTTTATGAAATTGAACCAAATCTTTATTTAATACCGGGCGATAGTGGAGAAGAAATTTTAAAGTATGCAGGAAATAATCTCCATATTGTAGAAAATTTTATTCAAGAAAGTAGCATATTAGATACACTAGATTTTCTAATAATTGATACAGGTGCTGGCATTGGTCCGTTAAATCAAACTACATTACAAGCATGTGAGCATATTATTGTTGTTACTA
>JARHYT010000054.1 GCA_029264775.1 Helicobacter sp.
CACAAGGAAGTCTTGAGGCGATTAAAGCAAGCTTAGAAGGCTTAAATAATCAAGAAGTTGAGGTAAATGTTATTAGTTTTGGCATTGGCGGTATTACGCAAAGCGATTTAGATTTAGCAAATGCAAGTAGCAATTGTGTTGTTTTAGGTTTTAATGTGAGACCTACAAGTGAGATTAAGAATCTTTCAAAAGATTTAGGTGTTACTATTAAGAGTTATTCAATTATTTATGATTTAATTGATGATATGAAAGCGTTATTAAGCGGTCTTATGTCTCCTGTTATTGAGGAGGAAGTAATTGGCAATGTTAGTGTGCGTGAAACTTTTGTTGTTGCTAAACTAGGTACGATTGCAGGTTGCATGGTTATTGACGGAAAGGTTGAGAAAAATCTAAGTGTGCGTTTATTACGCAACGGAGTTGTTATGTGGAGTGGCAAGATAGCTAGTTTAAAGAGATTTAAAGATGATGTAAAAGAAGTTAGCAAGGGGTATGAGTGTGGTATTATGCTTGATGGATTCAATGATATTGCAATTCAAGATGAGTTAGAGATATTTAAAGAGATAGAAAAACAAAGGGTCTTATAAATACTTGTTTGCAGTATTACTGCTATAAACCTTACTTATTAAACACTTATCTTAAACATGATGGCTTGACTGGGTATGTTCGTTGATTAGTTAATTTAAGGTAATATTCTTATCTTTTTAATAATACCTGTGTTATACTTTAGCATTGTGTCGTTATACTTATAAGAGACGCCTTGTTGCTAATCTTTTAAGTTTTTTGTTTTATAAATTTATAGTAATTTTATATTTTAATCTCGTTTGTATTTTGCTTTATGAATATATTTTGGCTTTGGTAGTTTGCGTTGCAAATATGATTTACTAATATATCTTGCTTTAGTATTGTTTTGTAATTTCTTTATTTTTATTACTATAACTCACATTAACTTTTAAAATATGTTATTTAATATCATTTTTATTTTATATTTAATTGTTTTGTGTAATATCTTGCTATATTACTTTAAACATATGCAAATGTTTTGCTTAATATGCAAAGATTCTAGTTTAATGTCATAATCAAGCTTTTAAAAGCTTGGTAAATAAGGATAATTATATATAGCATTTACCATAATTGCAGTGATGTTATTATGAATCTATTTGTCGGTCTTACGCCCCTATAACAAGGGAATATAAATTAAAACTTTATTGACTTTTAGCTATACATATGACATATTCTAAATATTTAGACATAACCATAAAATAGCATTACAAAATAATATTAATAAAACAACTCATATAATATACAAAATCATGTTATAAGCATGAAATAGCCTAGAGTAGTATTTCTATAGCATGATTAATGTTTATTCAAAAAAAATCATGCTATGTGTAGTTTAAGTTTAGATAGTAATTAACCTAGGGCAACCATTTTGCGTCTTAAATAAGCAATTTTGCTTTGTAATGGTAATTCCTTTGGACATACATCATGGCATGCTATAAGACTCATGCATCCAAATACACCATCATCATTGCCTACTAACTCATAATAATCCTCATCTGTTCTTTCATCATGCGGATCAATCATAAATCTTACCACCCTATTCATACCAGCAGCCCCAACAAAATCATCACGCATCACTTTAGTAGCACAGCTAGCTATACAACAACCACATTCAATGCACCTATCAAGCTCAAAAACTTCATCAGCAACCTCTGGTTCTATTGGCATCTCAAGCTTAGAAATATCTGGGCTATGTTGAGTATGAATCCAACTTTCAACCCTTTTGGTCATACTCGCAAACCATTCACCAGTATTAACGCTCAAATCTTTAATGAGTTTAAATGCTGGTAAAGGCATTAGAGTAATAACGCCATCGGGAAAATCTTGAGTAAGCGTTCTACAAGCAAGCCTTGGGCGTCCATTTATCATCATGCCACAACTTCCACAAATACCTGCACGGCATACAAAGTCAAAACTTAAATCTGGATCTTGTTGTTCCCGAATCATGCCAAGAGCAATAAACACCGTCATAGAGTGAGCTTCTTCAACTTTATATTCTCTAAAATGTGGTTTAGAGGTTGCACTTTGCGGATCAAATTTCAATGCCCTAATAGTTATAGTTCTTCCTTTAGTTTCTGCACTCATTACTTATCTCCTAATCTTTGATTTCTTGCTTTATATTTTGGTTGCAAATTGAAATACATTAAGGCTTCTTGTAATGCATATCTATCGCCACCTTTTGATTGAATCTCTTGTGTGATTTTATCAATTTCTGCTTGTCTTATTGCACTATTTGGATGCTCAATGATCATACCCTTAGCACCATAGCCACGGAATCCCGGAGCAATTTCCATTTTCATAATATCCAAATCTTCATATGTTATTGTTGGTAATGTTTGATTTGGATCTTCTCCCCAACCAGCAAGTGTTCTTTTCAACCAATTAGCATCATCTCTTTTTGGGAAATCTTCCCTTGAGTGAGCACCTCTAGATTCTGTCCTATCTAATGCGCCCTTTGCAACACATAAAGCTATCTTTAGCATTTTTTGTGTTCTATATGCGTCCTCTAACTCTGGATTGTTATGCATTTTTTTATTTTTTACATGAATGTTCCTGCTCCTTTTATAAAGTTCTTCTAGCTTATTCACAGCTTCTTGTAGGCTTTTGCCATCTCGGAAAATACCGACATCATTATCCATAATATCTTTCATTGCATTTTTTAGCTCATATACATCTTCATTACCTGAATTATTTATAAGTGATGCAATATAATCTTCTTGTGTTTTAATGAATTTTTCGAGAATAGAGGTCTCTACATTAATTTGTGCTTTTAAACAAAACTCTGTAAAATATTCACCAATAATCATGCCTGCAACCACTGCTTCACTAACAGAATTTCCACCAAGTCTATTAAATCCATGTAAATCCCAGCAAGCTGCTTCACCTGCTGCAAACAATCCTTTGAGGTAAGATTCACCTCTATAATCAGTTCTAATGCCTCCCATAGAATAATGTTGCATCGGTCTAACTGGTGCCCACTTCTCAGCTGGGTCTAATCCTGCAAATGTTTTACAAATATCTTGAACATCCCTTAGGTTTCTTTCAACATGTGCTCTACCAAGAATGGCAATATCAAGCCACAAGTGATCACCATAAGGAGATTTAACTCCTTTTCCATTTCTAATATGTTCAAGCATTCTTCTTGACACAACATCTCTACTTGCCAACTCTTTCTTCTCAGGCTCATAATCTGGCATAAAGCGATAGCCATCAACATCACGCAGGATACCACCATCACCACGACAACCTTCAGTAAGCAAAATACCGCTAGGTACAAGTGGAGTGGGATGGAATTGTACTGCTTCCATATTGCCTAGTTTTGCAATGCCTGTTTCCATAGCAATGGCTGCACCAGTTCCTTCACAAATAACAGCATTAGTAGTGTTTCTATAAACTCTACCATAACCACCAGTTGCAATTAATGTGCCTTTTGCAACATATGCACTAAGCTCACCTGTTACTAAATCTCTAACAACTGCACCATAACATACACCATCTTGATGAATAATTGCTATTGCCTCTTTTCTGTCTTGAATATCAACTCCAAGTTTATAAGCCTCATTTGCGACAGCATAAAGCATTGTATGTCCTGTTGCATCGGCAGTATAACAAGTCCTCCATTTTTTAGTACCACCAAAGTCCCTTGAATGGATATAGCCATGTCTAAAATCATCTTCTGTAATTGTAACTTTTTCCCCATTAATAACAGCTGGTCTATCACCCTTTTGGATTCTAGTCCATGGCACACCAAAACCTGCTAATTCACGAATAGCTTTTGGTGCGGTTGTAACAAACATTCTTGCTACATCCTGATCACAACCCCAGTCGCTTCCTTTAACAGTGTCAGCAAAATGAAGATCTTCATTATCTCCATCACTCTTTACAGAGTTTCCAAGACTAGCTTGCATACCGCCTTGTGCTGCAGCTGAATGACTTCTTTTTACAGGGACAAGACTTAATATGATAACATTAAGCCCTTGTTGTTTTGCTGCTATGGAGGCACGAAGTCCAGCTAAACCGCCACCAATAATTAATGAATCGCAATATACTACTTTCATATATCTTCCTTTTTATTACTTGCTTAGATTTTCTTTTGCAATTGCAACAGCTTTGTCTGCTATATCTTTATGGTTTTTCGCATCTGCATGCACACCAAATCTAGAATGATCGTATTCTTTAGCATCCTGAATATCGCGGAAATTCTGTTCCATACCTTTTTTAAAATAAGCAAAGAATGTAGCCAATCCCAAAACAATGAAAAATACGCTCATGCCAACTTTTACTCTCCTCAAGCCATTTATGCCTAATCCTTCAAGCCATCCCCACTTGATACATAGCCTATAAAGCCCAATAGATCCATGTAATTCAACTGCGAACAGCAAGACTATGTAGAGTAACCAAAAATTTTGTTCAAAAAAGCGGAAAGATGAACCGCTTGGTCCAATTGTATCTGGTTGTGCAAACATTATATATAAATGCACGCTTGCTAAGAAAAACATAATAAATCCGGTAGCAGCTTGTATAAACCACAAACTTGTATCACTATGCTTCATGACATGTTTATGTGCTCTCAACGCTAAAAACTGCTTGTAATTTATGGGAAATTTTCTCATAGCCAAAAAAGCATGTGCAATAAATACAATGAATACAAATGCAGCCACACCGCTAACTAATCTTGGCTCGCCCGCTGCAATAAACATACTTCCTTCAAACATCTTTGTGATAGTATACATAAATTCATCGCTAATAAGTATGCTAGAAACAAAGAACATATGTGCTATCATGAACAAACCTAGAAACAAACCAGTGGCACTTTGCCACCAGTCTAATTTGGCGGGTATCCTACTTTTTTTGCGCTCTGTGGTTATACCTAAATAACCTTCTATCACCTTTTCTTCTTGCATTAAGCCTCCCTTAAAGATTACGCTTTGAGTTACAGAACATGTAAATACTAAAAATAGTGGTGGGTTATCACTCCATATCGTCTTCACATGTTATCGCAAGAATTATAAAAAATGTTTGCTTTGAATATTCTTTGCTATTTTTTTTTTAACATTTTTTAATATTTTATGTGTAAAAATTACACATTTATTTGTGTATATAAATATACATTTTTAATACACCTATTTTTAATTTAATGTTTTAATCAGTGATGAATAATTGATATGTTACACAAACCTAATGTATATTATCTTTGCTAATGTCTTAGTAAAATTACATTAAATTAAGCATATATTTAAAATTGTTTGTATTGCTTAATTTTATGGTAGAATGCTATCTAAATTTAAAAATTAAGGTAGATTATGGGATTATCAATAGGTATAGTAGGGTTACCAAATGTTGGAAAATCAACAACCTTTAATGCTTTGACAAAAACACAAAATGCAGAGGCAGCAAATTATCCATTTTGCACTATAGAGCCAAACAAAGCACTTGTTGCAGTTCCAGATGATAGGTTAAATGAATTAGCAAAAATAGTGAATCCGCAAAAAATTCAACATTCCGTTGTTGAATTTGTAGATATTGCTGGGCTTGTTCGTGGAGCTAGCAGAGGTGAGGGGCTTGGAAATCAATTTCTAGCAAATATTAAAGAATCTAATATGATTTTGCATATTGTCCGTTGCTTTGATGATTCTAATATTACACATGTTGAGGGTAGGATTGATCCTATAGGCGATATAGAAATTATTGAGTTAGAATTATTATTTGCGGATATAGCAAGTCTATCAAAAAGGATTGAAAAACTACAGAAAGAAACTAAGTCGCAGAAGGGTACAAGCTCTCAATTATCTATAGCACAAGAGTTACTTAAACATTTAGAATCTAATAATCCTGTTAGAAATTTTGCAAAAAGAGATAATGAGGACTTTTTAATATTAGATAAAGAATTGAGATTTCTTAGTAATAAGGAAGTGATTTTTGGTGCGAATGTTGATGAGAATGGTTTAGAATCTGATAATGAATATGTTTGTAATGTGCGTAAATATGCAGAAAAAAACGGAGCTATAGCTATAAAACTTTGTGCAAAAATAGAAGAAGAGATGGTAGATATGGATGAAGAAGAAAAAAATGAATTTTTAAATTCACTTGGTGCAAAAGAGAGCGGGTTAAAACAAATTATAAAAGAAGGATTTGCAAAACTAGGGCTTATTAGCTATTTTACTGCAGGGGTGAAAGAAGTGCGTGCATGGACAATAAGAAATGGTGATAATGCTCCGCGTGCTGCTAGTGTAATACATAAAGACTTTGAAAAAGGTTTTATTAGAGCAGAAACCATAAGCTATGATGATTTTATAAGATATGGTGGCGAAGCAAAAGCAAAAGAAGCTGGAGCAATGAGAGTTGAAGGCAAAGATTACATAGTACAAGATGGAGATGTAATGCACTTTAGATTTAATGTTTAGGATGGCGTTGTTCATGTGGCAGTAATTTTATAATATAAAAACCATAAAATATTATGAAGAATATTGTTTTAGATTATTTAAGGTAGCATATGATTGTATATCGCCAATGAACGATATGTTTTGTAAATAAAGATAAAAATAACTAAAACATGAAAAATCATACATTGCCATATAAAATTTATCAAGGTCTTTGCATAAAAAATTAATTTGTGAGCTTTGTTGTATGGCTTATAATTTGCTAAAAATGTTATCTTTAATATTCATGTAATAATCATATAAATCTTGTAATGATACTTCCTTTGCAAGAACAATTGCTATAAATATAACGCATGAAAATAGAAAGACTTTTAGAAATGAATCAGAGATGATAATATTAAGAATTGATTTAAATAAGTTTATAAGTAATATAACTATATTAAAAATAAATATAATAATGAGTGAAAATATAAACATAATAAAGAATGCTACAATAATATTCCACATTTAAACTCTCTTATGTAATATATAATAATCTATACCACCCTACCAAGAGATGGCAACCATAACGAAATATCTTCTATATATGTAATAGCAATCAAGCCTAACACCATAATAATGAGCCAAGGAAGGGCAGATATTGTTACTTCTTTGAGATTTAGTCCCGTAAGAG
>JARHYT010000080.1 GCA_029264775.1 Helicobacter sp.
CTTTTGCAAGAAGTTGAAAAGAACATGCAATAATGCAAGATAATGAAATGTATTTCATTTGTACCTCCCCCATAAATAAATTTTAAAAGAGGAATTATTATTGTTTTTTATTTAAAAATAGCTTAAACATTCAGTATTATAACAACAAAATATATAATTATTTTAATTTTTTATTATTTATACATAAAATATTTAACATGGTATCATCCTAAATATCTTACATTTATTCAATAGTTAATTTAGTTGGAATTGTTTAGTGTCCGTCATAGAATCTTTTTACAAAGATTCTATGGCTTTATTGACAAGGATATTGAATCTTTTAGTTAAGTGTGCTTAGCATATCTTTAAAACTTTCTTCAAAACTTTTTAAGCCATCTGTAAGCAAAGAATTTTCAATATCTTCTATATTTACATCTTCATTTATAATTTCTTTAAGTATATTGCAACAATTAAAATCAGATGGTTTGTCTATACTTTTATAATCTATATTTTTTAATGTTTTCAATGGTAAAGTATTTACACAATTATCAAAAGCCAATGGATATACATAGTAACCCTCATCATTATATATCTCATTCTTTTCTTTTACTCCTGTGCTTGCGAATAAGATTCTATGATTATTGCTAGGATCTAGTGTTAAAAAATCTCTATAAATATCAATTGCATTTGCAATAGCATATTTTCCACGCAAATATGGAGAAATCTTAGAATCTATCATTCTATCAAAACGCGATACAAATATACTAATCACTCCTTGTGCTTGCGTGTTGGCTTTTTTAAATGCTTTTAACACTTCCCTTGCTTGTTGCTTAGTAAATACTAGCGTAGCATTAATATTTATTTTACGCAACATTAGATTTTCCATTATTGCATAGCCGCTTTTTGTTGCCGGGACTTTTATCATAACATTTTTAGCGCCAATCTCATGCCACAATCTCACTCCCTCATCAATACTTGCATCAATATCATTACAT
Source organism: Helicobacter sp. (assembly GCA_029264775.1). Classification (GTDB taxonomy): domain Bacteria; phylum Campylobacterota; class Campylobacteria; order Campylobacterales; family Helicobacteraceae; genus Helicobacter_A. The sequence goes on from JARHYT010000080.1 coordinate 975, forward strand.
AAAAAAGGATCTATTTCTATGCTAACAAGCCCATTTTTTGGATTCTTCTCATATAATGGATATAATATTTCACTTGCTAGTTTTATATCTTCGATTGCTAATGTTTCGTATATTTCTTTAGGTTTTTTCCCTTGTTTTTTTAATTCTTGTATATCATTAAGGTAGCTAGTATCTTTTAGAGCTTGATTAAAGATACTAGGGTTGCTTGTTACACCCTGTATTAATCCCTTATTAACTAATTCTTTAAACTCACCATGTAAAAAGCCTCTTTCAATAAAGTCACACCAAATGCTTATCATATTATTCCTTAACTTATGGTATATTTGCATGATTATAACTTGTTTATATAAAGGTTTTAACAATGCTAAACAATTTTATTCCATATAGCACACAATCCATAGACAACAAAGACAAAGAGGCAGTAATTGAGGCTTTGTTTTCGACACATTTAACACAGGGGCAGTATGTAAAAAGTTTTGAATCTAGAATAGCAGAATATATAGGTATGAAATATGCCATAAGTTTTAATTCTGCTACTTCAGCCTTATACGCTTCATTTAAGGCATTAAAAGAGTATGTTTTGCAAGAAAAATATAAAGATGATGAAACTTTTAAAAATAGTAAAAATTTTGAGTTTGCTAAGCAACAAAAAAGCATGAGCATTATAACGACTCCAATAAGTTTTGTAGCAACTACAAATATGATGTTAGCAAATGATATTATGCCAATATTTGCTGATATTAATATGGATGGGAATTTGAATATAAACAATTTAGAATCTTTATTGCGTGAAGATACTATAGCGATTTGTTCTGTTGATTATGCTGGAAATGGTGTTGATATGCAGGCTTTTAGAGATTTTGCTAATAAACATAATTTATTATGGATTTCTGATTCAAGTCATGCTTTTGGTGCAACTTATGATAATAAAAAAGTAGGGAGTATGGCTGATATGAGTATATTTAGCTTTCATGCGGTTAAACCGCTAACAACATGTGAAGGCGGTGCTATGCTTAGCAATAATGATTTTTTGGCAAAGATCGCAAATATTGTGTGTAGTCATGGGATAGAAAAAAAATCGTTGTATAATCATGATTGTACAATGCTTGGTTTTAATTTTAGATTAAATGAAGTTGGTGCAAGTCTTGGCATATCTCAACTAAACAAATTAGAATCTTTTATAAATAAAAGGGAGGAGATAGCAACATTTTATGATTCTTATTTTCAAGATAATCCATATTGCTTTAACATTAAAATAAAAGATAATGTAAGGAGTACTAGACATTTATATCCGCTATTATTAGATCAATCTCTAATATGTCAAAAAGAGAGCATAGCAAATGAATTGGGCAATAAGAATATAGGCGTGCAAGTTCATTACAAGCCTATATATAATTTTTCTTTATATCAAAAACTAGCTAAGTTTCCTATACTAAGAAATGCGGAGGATTTTTATCATGCAGAATTATCAATTCCTTGCCATCAAAATATGACAATAGAGCAAGCAAGGTATATAGCTGATACTTTGATAAAAACATTTGCTACCTATTCAAAGAAGTAGCATTTTAATACTATTTTTGTAATTTTATGTTATCATTTAGTATCTAATAAAAATACAAAGAAAGACTATGAGGCTAGGCGAAGCACTTGATATTTTATATGGTGAGCTTGTGAATATTCCATGCATTAGTGCGTTTAATGGTGTTACACAAAACATAGACAATATAGAATCTGGTAATCTTTTTTTTCTGTTACATTCAAGCGACTTAGAAGAAGCACTTAATCGTGGAGTTTATGGCATTGTGTTTGAAGGTGATTTAACTATAAAGGACAAAGAAATAGCATGGATTAAGGTTGCAAACATAAGACAAAGTTTTAAAAGGATTGTTAGATATATGCTATTAAAATCGCAATATTCTTTAGTGTTTCTCACTCCGATTGAGCTTTCTTTAGCAAAAAGTTTAAATTTGCCTATATTGGGCGAATGCGTAAAAGAAGACATATTACATAAACTATTTAGGTTATACAAAGAAAGCACACAAGATAAAGATAGTATAGAACCATTTTCTAAAGTTTTATACACCTCAAGAAGAGATATAGAGGATATAGACATATACAAATGTTATTCTTTGCAATACGCAAGACAAGAAATAAAATCAAGCGATTCTGAATTTAACATGCAAGTACCATTGCATTATAAAAAAACTATAAATGTGGTTAGCTATTCTCTATTTGAAAGCAAAATTATTTTTAATAATAAAAAAGAGATATTGCCATTGCCTTATATATTTCTACCATTTGTTGAAAGTTTGTATGCCACATTGCTATTCTTACAAGATAAACATTCTAGCTTGGATACACAAGGCGAACTTAAATCTCAGGTGCTAAAAAATATTGATATTTCACATTTAAACTTACAAGAATTAGCATTATATTTCATAGATTCTAATGCTAAATTTAGCAATACTGCTAGAGAAAAAAGTATCCTATTTTGTCAAAACCTAAGTATATTTGAGTGTAAAACATTGCAAGAACAGGATTTGCAATATACGACTGGTATCAAGAATAATGCAAAAATTATATTTAATACAGATGAGTACTGCAAACATACTAATTTATTAACTAAATACTTAAAACTCCATGCGAGCCATCTTAAGCTATTATCATGTTATCCAAAGAACATAAAACTACCAAGAACGACACAAAAAAATATTATGTTGCCCTATCCACATTTAACACATTTATGCCAAATTCTGTTAAAAACTACATATCATTTAGCAATAGTGTATGGTATTTCAAGGAGGGCGTTTGACAAAACAAGGTTAATGCCACGACAAGATAAAAATCAAAATCATAAATCAGCATCTTTTCAACCTAAAAATAATAATTTGCAAAGAAATATATTTGAAGTTTATAATATAAATATTTGAGGATTTATATGAATCAATTATGCAATAACAATACTGATCTACAAGGTGTTTTTTGTGATTTTATATTTAAGGATTTCACTAAAGAGGAACTATCTATTGTAGATAACAATAAAGAATTGTTAATCAAGATAAACAATATTGCTAAAAGAAGTGTAGCATATTTATCTACTCTTGGATCTAATTCAAGTAATATGTATAAAATTTCTGAAAACATAGATTTGATGGAAAACAATAATAAGGAAGCTTTTACTTTATTATTTTGTAGCAGTAATTATAAAAATTTAGATTCAAAATATATATTATCAAATGAAGACATTCAGCATATAAAAGACATTGCATTAGAATTAAGACCATGGAGAAAAGGTCCATTTTATCTACGATTTATGCAAGATTCTATAAAGAGTAGTGATGAGTTTTATATAGATTCAGAATGGCAAAGCAATATCAAAATGAAATTGATTTTAGATGCTTTAAAACAAATAAACTATGATTTAGACAATAAAGAAGTACTTGATGTTGGTTGCAATAACGGCTATTATATGTTTGATTTGGCTTTAAGAGGGATAAAAAATATTACAGGCATAGATCCTATTGCAATCTTTTTCTTGCAATTTTATTTTATATACAAATTAACAAATATAAATAATTGTTTTTATAGAATCTTAGGCGTCCAAAATATACATAAACTTAATAAAAAATTTGACCTAGTTTTATGTATGGGTGTTTTGTATCACAGAAAAGAACCACTTAGCACACTAAAACAATTAAGGCAGTCAATAAAGATAGGAGGAATGTTATTGCTTGAAACATTAATATTGAATGATGATAAAGAAATATGCTTATGCCCATATCCAACTTATGCTAAAATGCCTAATGTATATTATATTTTTAGTCCAAAAGCATTGAGTAATTTAGCTTTTCATGCGGGATTTAAAACATGTGAATTAATAAGCTTTTCTTATACAGACAATAAGGAACAACACACAACAGATTTTATATATTCTAAAAGTTTGGGCGATTTCTTGCATGCAGATTCAACTATAGATGGGTATCCGCCCGCATGTAGAGGAATTTTTATATTATCATAGATTTGATTTAGAATCAAACAAATACATGTTAAATTAACAAAACATAAATATAATTATAATAAATATGCTATGATTCCAAAATAGTGCGATTTTATTTATAAAGGCTAGAAAATGGCAATGTCAAATATAGATCAAGTAACGAGTTTGCACAAAAATAATGAATTACAATTACTATGTTTCCGCTTAGAAAAAGGAAGGGATTTATATGCGGTTAATGTATTTAAGATTCGTGAAGTTGTCAAATATAATGGTGCAATAACAATTGTAAGTCATGAGCCAAACTCTCTTGTAGAAGGTTTGATTACCATTCGTGAGCTTACTATACCTTTAATTGATATGAGAAAATGGTTTTTTTACGATCCTGCTATACCTTCAAAAGATTTACGCAATTATTCAGTGAAAAGGAATAAAGGCGAGGATGATATAGTAATGATATGTGAATTTTCAAAATGGACTATTGGCGTTAGAATCTATGAGGCTGATAGAATCCTAAATAAAAAATGGACAGAGATAGAACAAAGTGCTGGTGTTGGTGGTAATAGTGGCAACGGAAAACTTGTATCGAGGACAAGATATTACGATGGAAAGTTAGTTCAGGTGGTAGATATTGAGAAAATGCTTATTGATGTATTCCCATGGATTGAGGAAGAGAAAAATAAAGAGATGGAGAATATAGGTCAAGTTACATCTACCAAAAAAATACTTTTAGCGGATGATAGCCCTATTGTATTAAAAACCATGCAATCTATTTTGAATCGTTTGGGGGTTGTTCATCTTGATTTTATAAATGGGCAAAAATTGCTCGATTATTTATTAAGCCCAGATACAGATATAAATGATGTGGGACTTATCATAACAGATTTAGAAATGCCAGAAGCAAGCGGATTTGAGGTTATAAAGCAAGTTAAATCAAATGCTGATTTACGACACATTCCTATCGTTGTAAATTCATCAATGAGCGGAACAAGTAACGAGGAGATGGCATTATCACTTAATGCAGATGAGTTTATTTCTAAGTCAAATCCAGTAGAGATAGAAAAAGCTGTTAATGAATTAATGTTGCGATAAGTGATTGCATATGATTCCTATGTGGCACAAAGATTTTATAGATAATAAGCCGTTTTTATCTCAAGAATTAAAGGTGTTTAAGAAACTAGATTCAATACCCAGTCCTTGCTATGTGTTGTGTGCTAATTCATTAGAATCTAATCTCAAACTTCTTTCTCAAGTAGCATTAAATTCAGAATCTAAGATATTGGTAGCATTAAAAGGCTATAGCTTTTGGCGTGAGTTTGATAGTATAAGAGAATATTTGCATGGTGCTACATGTAGCGGAGTAAATGAGGCTAGGTTAGCATTTGAAGAAATTATACAACCTATCATAATGAATATGCAGTCCTTGCAATATATTGTTTCGCATGTAAAAAGCAGTAGGCTAAAGAATATGTTTGAAAATCATATGCCTTATGCTGTTTTATACCCGTATATAAAAAAAGAAGTGTGTGTTTTTTCTCCCGCATACAAGCAAGCTCAAGTAAATGAAATATTAAATTATGCAACGCATATTATATTTAACTCTTTAAATCAATGGGACAAATTTAAATATTTAATAGATCAAAAAAATAAGGAGATTGCAGAATTATTTGAAGAGTTAAAGCAAATAGATGTCAATTTGTGCAATGTGGATACCCCAAAAATTGAAGTCGGATTAAGGATTAATCCCTTATATAGTGAGGTTGAGCCACCTATTTATAACCCATGTGTGCCAAAGAGCAGATTAGGTATTATTCCTAGTGAATTTTATAAATGGATTGATTATTATTCAAAAAAATATAACTTTGCAGACTCTATAGATTTTTTTAAAAGTAATTTTAGTGGATTACATTTTCACACACATTGTGAGCAAAACTCTGATTCTTTGAAAACTACATTGGCGTATGTAGAAAAGTATTTTAAGGAATTTATATGCAATAGTAAGTGGGTAAATTTTGGTGGCGGTCATCATATAACAAGGAGTGATTATGATTGTGCCTTGCTTATAGAGATTATATTAAAGTTTAGAAAATGTTATGGTGTTGAGGTTTTATTGGAGCCGGGTGAAGCAGTTGGTTGGCAAACAGGCGATTTAATAGGAGAAGTAATTGATATTGTTGAAAATGATGGAAATGTTGCAATACTTGATATAAGTGCTAGTTGCCATATGCCCGATTGTCTTGAGATGCCATATCGCCCTGAATGCTACAAGATTTCATATAATGATGATTTCATATCGCAAGAATGCGATTTGGGAGAAAGTGGGGGTAAATATAGATATAGGCTTGGTGGTCCTACATGTCTTGCTGGAGATATTATAGGAGATTATAGTTTTGATACACCATTGAATGTTGGAGATAGAATTGCTTTTTGCGATATGATTCATTATACAATTGTAAAAAACACAACCTTTAATGGTGTTGAATTACCTAGTCTTGGTGTTATAAAGAACAATACATTTATGCTTTTAAAAAAATTTGATTATATACACTTTAAAGAACGAAACTAATATATGGAATCTAATGTTTTGCGATCAAATATTGATACAAATCTATTGAGCTATGATTTTTCATTGCCTCATAATCTTATAGCGACAAGCCCAGTTATACCAAAAGAAGACGCAAAATTACTCGTTTATAAAGATAACAATATATGTCATACAACATTTAAATATTTGTTTGATTTTATACCAAAGGATTATTTGATAGTTTTAAATAATACAAAGGTTATTAATGCTAGAATATTTGCAAAAAAGATAAATCATGATGTTTTGCGTAGTATAAAGCATAATGAAATCATAGATTACAATAAAGAAATTTTTTATCACAAACACATAAATAAATATAGGCATCTAACACAAATAAAGGGCAAGTCAAAGATAAACGACTATTTTACCATTTCTTATAAATCTAATCATATAGGCATACAGGTTTTAAATATACAAGGTGAATATAGAGAAGTTGTGTTTTTTTATCTTACACAAGACATTATAGATATACTTTTAAGCACAAAAGATTTAATGCAAGATAATCAAACACTAGAGAATCTAATATCACAACAAGCATTAAATAATGATGAAATATTTTTTTTATTGCAAGAATGCGGTAAGATTCCATTGCCACCATATATAAAGAGAGATTCTAAACAAAGTGATATATTAGATTATCAGAGTGTATTTGCAAGTATATATGGTTCTGTAGCATCTCCAACGGCTAGCTTACATTTTTCAGATAGTATGTTTAATTTTTTAAAACAAAACTATAAACACATATATGTAACCTTACATATAGGGGCTGGGACTTTTAAACCTGTCTTAGCAGATAATATACTAAACCATAAAATACATTGTGAAATGTGCTATATACCACAAGAGCATACAAAAAATATCTTACATACTGAAAAGATTCTGTGTGTTGGTACAACCGCCATGAGAAGTATTGAATGGTTTATAAAAACCAAAAAACATTATGGAGAGAATGACATATTTTTACACCCACTCAATCCGCCAAAAAAAATTAAATCTTTACTCACAAATTTTCATCTACCAAAATCAAGTTTGATTATGCTTGTTAGCAGTATAATAGGCAGAGAACAAACACTTAAACTTTACAAAGAAGCAATAGAAAATCAATATAGATTCTATTCTTATGGTGATGGTATGCTAATTATTTAGCTAATAAAGGGGTATATTTTTTGCTTAAGGTGTCGAATCTGATTGAGGTTATAGTATGGTATCAATAAAACTCAAGAAATCAAGAAAATACATTGCATTTTTAAGGATTTGGTTAAGTATTAAGGTTTTTTTTGGCAAGATAAATTACATATTGCTATTTTTTTTAGCTTTACTTGTATTTAGTTTTTCATACTCTTTTTTTATGAAACAAAATCAATTACCAATCCAAAATATAAAAGATATACCAAAAATTGAGGTTAAACAATTAACCCTAAATAGATTCAATACAGATATTGTAGATATGAAAGTAAAAGCAGATGTTGCATTACAATATGACGATAAAGATATATTCATAGGTTTTTTTGCAAGCAGAATTAATGATGATAGTGTTTTGGAAAATTTAAGCGGTAAAGAAGTTTGGCATGTTGGGGATAGTTATGATTTTATTGAAGGCATTCATTATACAAAGTTGCCTGAAATAAAGTTTTTTTCCCAAAAAGGAGTGTATAATTCAAGAAGTGGTGTGTTTGTTGGACAAGGAGATTTTTTTATTGAGGATGTAGGTATGACAACTACGGGAAAAGATATTTTCTATGATAGTAAAGCAGATACTATAACTGCGAAATACATTATCACAAAAATTTTAAGATTGTAGATAAAGGGGCATTGTGATTAAGTTTTTTTTGTTTCTATCTATTTGTATGCAAGCTGTTTTTGCAATTGGACCTGATGTAATTGATATTGTAGCTAATACTTTTACTAGCATTGGCAATAAAACAACCATTACGGGTAATGTGAAAATAAAAAAGGGAAGTGATAATCTTAGTGCTGATAAAGTAGTTGTATATACAGATAATGCTCGCAAGCCATTACGATACGAGGCAATTAGCAATGTTCGTTTTACAATTATTACAAGTGATAAAAGAGAATTGAAAGGACAATCAAATAAACTTGTTTATGAGGTGAAAAAAAATGAATACAGGCTATATGATAATGCATTTGTGCAAGAAACTGGTAAGCCCAATGTGTTAAAGGGGGATGAGATTGTATTGTCTGGAAATGGCGACTATGCAAATGTTGTGGGAAAAAACAAGGGACCTGCAAGAGTCACATTCTCTCTTGACAATAATTAATATTTGGGAGATTTAAATGCTTAGAACTTTCCGCTCAAAGGTGCTATTTACGCTTTCTATTTTTATAGTATGTGGTTTTGGCGGATTATATTTTATTATTTCAAATGGTTATAATAAAATGGTTACAAAAGAGGGTATGAACATTGCACAAATGCTTGGTGAATCTGTATTCCAAATCGTACGCATGAGTATGAATATAGGCATTAGAGAGATAATGGACTCAGGTATTGATGACGCTAGAAACATTGATGGCATAGAATCTGTAAAGATATATAAATCAAAGCTTGTTGAAGAGATGTATGGGAATCCTAATAAGGAGTCCATCCCTCAAGATGTTGAAGATATATTTAAGTCAAGGCAACAATTCATAGGCAGTGATTCTAAGGGAGATGGTTTTATATTAAAAAAACCATTGATTGCAAATGAAAGCTGTTTGCAATGCCATGCAAATGCCAAAGATGGAGATGTTTTAGGTGTATTAGATTTAAATGTTTCCTTGAGTAGTATGTATCATCAAATTAATGAAACGCAAAAATACCTACTAATCACAATGATTGTAGCCGGTATATTGGCTCTTGTTGGTTTATACATATTTTTTGAAAGAGAATTAGTTAAACCATTGAATCGTTTGCAAGATATGACAAGAGATTTAACAGAAGGTGGGAGTGGAGATCTTACAAAAAGAATCTCTATTAAAAGTCGCGATGAAATAGGGATTACTTCATCTTATGTAAATAAGTTTATTGAAACAATCCAATCTACAATTTCTTTAAGTAAAGGTGTTAGCAAAGAAAACACATTAGCATGTATGAGGCTTTCAGAAATTGCAGAAATCTTATCAAAAAACTCAAAAGAACAATTTTTACTTGTAGATAAAGTTCATATTTTGGCAAGTGAAGTAAGTAAGCAGCTTGAAATTGTTGGAGAGACAACAAGCCACACAATAAATGATATAAATGAAACAGGAGATACGCTAGAGCAATTTACAATCAACCTACAAGATTCAGTAAAACTTATAGCACAACTAGCACAAATCCAAGAAGAAGCTGTTGGTAATGTTGAAGATTTGACAAAGCATGCAAATCATATACGAGATGTAATATCAATTATTAATGATATTTCAATACAAACAAATGTTTTAGCTCTAAATGCCTCTATTGAGGCGGCAAGGGCTGGCGAACATGGTAGAAGTTTTGCTGTAGTAGCAGATGAAGTTAAAAATTTAGCCGATAAAACGCAAAAAAGTTTGAATGAAATAAGTGGCAATATAAGTCTTGTTATGCAAAGTATAAATGATGTGCAGCAAACTATTATGGATGTCGCAAACTCTATGCGAGATATAACAAACACAACAGAACCACTAATAGAGGATGCACATAATACAAAAGAAAAGCTAAAAATAACTAAAGATAAATCATTAACGCTACAAGACATTAATATGGCAATGGAAAAAAGCACAAAAGATTTGAATGCAATGATGCAAGATATAACACAAAGAAGTGAAAGTACGCAAGAAGTAGGTTACAATATACACAATGTCGCACATGAGATGACTAAAAAAGCAAGAGAACTAGAAGAATCAATATCTAAATTCAAAACTTGATTGCCAAAAAAACCATTAAAACATATTTTTTAGTCAATTATGTTTGTATTGACCATAAGTTTCGACTAAATAATTTAATTGTTGTGTCTAAAGAGTTTGCAAACAAAACTTATTAACAAATAAGCTCATATTAATAATAACTCAATATAGCCTTAAACACAAATACTCTATGCCTTTAACTAAACCAATGGCAGGGATTTTTGATAATTATCCTATCAGATTTTCTATATAATACACTAGAAAAGCTTTCATATTTTTTCATTGTTGGTTTTTAAGATCATGTTAAAAACCCCCTTAATATTTAATATGCCACTTAAACTTGTTTATATTATACACTACCATATTGTTTTCAGATAATAATTATTGTCTGTTAATATTTATAAAATTTCTAGTAGCAATAAAATTATTTTGTTTAGGCATTAATCTAAATATTTAAAGTATCTTTAATTACATAGAGATAAAAGATTATTATACCTTGAATACAGGCGCCAAACACAAAATAAAATATCTTAACCCTGACTATCTAGTGTATATAAAACGATGTTTTAATATATAAGTATGATTTACAATCAAATTGGGCAGTGGAAAGTTACTATCAAATCATATAACCTGATATAATTAAACATATTGGTTACTAACTATATAGCCATTCAATAATATAATCTATATAGCTAATTAGTCATATTTGTTGTATAGTTATATATCCATTCAATTGTTTAACTATATTATCTATGCAAGTATCTACTATACAATTATTTAGCTACATAAATATCTACTTATATTCACAATATT
>JARHYT010000082.1 GCA_029264775.1 Helicobacter sp.
TAGGCTTAAATACATTATGATATTGCTTTCCCTCAGAGTAAAATACTAACTGATTATTATCTATTTTGCCTTTTTTAATCTTTATCCCGCCACCGCTTGTTATCCTAATGATTCTATAAAACATACCCTTAAAGAAAAATACACCAGAGGCTATCAACGCAACTACAGATGAAAGGAGTAGAGAACCTGTCCCCGGATCAAGATAGGCAAATAATGCAATCGGCGAAACACATACAACAATAAAGAGTTTTAATATTTTATAATCTCTCATAATTCCTCCATATATATTAGCAATTAATCATGCCATTATAGCTAAAATTCTATGATAATATCATACTAACAAGGGATATTGCATGTATTTTATTAATCATTAATCAAAATACAAAAATTAATTAAGTTTTTAAAAGATCCTGCATTTACAAATCTTTCATAAAAGGATTGTCTAAAAACTCTAGTTCTTTTCTTGGCTTTATCGTGCTGTAGTCTATTGATTTCATGCTATCAATAAAATTACTAATATTTTTTATATAGAATCTCTTTGTCTGCATGGGGCTTAGCTCACTTAGATTAGTATTTATCATGATATTAAAATCTAGCAATATATTATTTGTTTCCTTGTATATATTTATTAAATCTTTTGCTAATTGTCTTTGCTCCCTTGTATATGTATTATAATCATTGTTTTTTACAATAATGCTTTCAAATTGCTTGAATAGTCTGTGTATGTATTGTTGCATATTACATCCTAATTCAAACGATTCGTTAAGCTTTGATTCTATATCTTTCATATCATTATCTAATTCAAATGAGTATTTTTTAAACTTTTCAATATCTATCTGCATGTTTTTAGTATTGTTTGCATTGTGTAATTTCGTATTTAATCTTTGTTGTGTGCTAGAATCTTTTTTTATTAATGCCACAATAGGTTTTAGTTTTTCTTCATCATACAATCCCAATATGTTTTCTAATGCCTGTTTTAAATTACAATTATTGTCTTGCATATGTTTTTGTATTGCACTTATAGTGTCTTTTGCCATATTTTGTTTTGTTTTCATAAAAGATATTGTAAATATTTCTATAAAGTTAATATTATAATAATCTTGCAATTCATTTGTTATATCTTTAAATATTTTATCGAATGCATCAAAATTATAAAAGAAGGTTCTAATTGCAAATTGGGATAATTGTTTTATCACCTTAAATTTATCGTTATTGAGTGAATTAGAAATATCTTCAACTATATCAACTATAAAATATTGCTGGATGTTTTTACTATTCATTACATCAGTTATTATTTCTCGCTCATTTCGATCTACTATACTTGCAAATATACCATTATTATATGCAAGAGTTTTAAATAGCTCTCTTTCACTAATATTCATTTTATTCATAATGTAATAATTACCATTTTTAAAGCTTTCGGTAAAAATATATTTACAAAATTCATTTTCATCTGTGATTATATTCTCTAATGAATATATATTTGATAGATTTATATTATTTGTCTCTGCTTTTTTATCTAGTTGTGTTGTTTTATTTGATTTTTTTATATCAATTTCATCGTTTATATTTAATTCATTTAATGCCAATTCTATCTCTTTTGTTAAATCAAATAAGCTTAATGGTGCAATTGATTTGCCTTTTTCACTACCTATTATTGTAAAGCTAGACATATTTTACCCTTAATTGTAATTTATATTGCAATTATATAGAAACTTATTGAATCAAGTTAGATTTTCATAGATACATATTTTCACAAAATATAAATTTCTTATGCCATGTAAATATTTTATATAAAAATGCTTTAAAATTGCATTGCCTATGGATCTTTATTGACTTATAACCCTTGTATGGATTTTATATTTATAAAGCTTCATAAAAGCATTATTTTTTACTTAATTATTAATATTTTATAAAATCAATGCAGTTTTTCATAATTCACTTTTTAAAAATACGAGAGATGCAAGGTCTTTTATAAAATTGCATGTATTAATCTGTATTTTATCATATATTTGTTTGATTTGTTTCCACTTTTTTAACTATAACTTATCACTTATAGTATATTTCGCTTATTTTTTATTTATAATTTTAACTTATTTTAACAACTATAATTTCTTTGCTATGTTAATAAACCTTATATTGCAAGTATTTAATTTTTATAGCTTATATTTTATATTTGAAGTCTGAATAATTTCAATGCTTTTGTATTATATAATAGTCTGTTAAGTTTGGTTAGATTCTATAGATACACGCATGGTGTGAGGATATGAATTTGTTGTATTTCATAAATTATTTATTGTTTTTTATCTTTTCAATTATATTTGTTGTACTTTTGTTGTCTATAAAATCTATGAGTTTTATTGATTTTGCATATTTTGATCCCGCTATATCCTTGCCCTCATAGTCTGCACCCTTAACTAAAACATGTGGACGAATTTTTTCTATCAATTTTTCTGGCGTGTCTTCATCAAATATAACAACATAGCTAACACATGCTAATCCAGCTAATACAAATGCTCTATCTTTTTGAGTATTTATAGGTCTATTATTACCTTTTATTCTCTTTATAGAATCATCACTATTTAATCCAACAATTAGAATATCCCCTAATTTTCTCGCCTTTTCGAGATAACTCACATGCCCATAATGTAAAATATCAAAGCAACCATTTGTAAAAACCACTTTTTTTGTTAATAATATGTCATCTATAGAATCAATGTTGTTAATAATCTTTGCCTGTGCGTCCCTTATTATTCTTTTTGGTGCTAGAAAGTCATTAATTTCTGTTATAGTCGCAGTTGCACTGCCTATTTTTCCTATCACCACTGCTGCTGCTGCATTTGCAAATTTTGTAGCAAAATCAATATCTTTTCCTTGTGCTAATTGCATAGCAAGCGCTGCTATAACTGTATCTCCTGCACCGCTTACATCATAAACTTCTTTTGCTATTGTTGGTTTTTTATTTAATGTATTGTCATTATTTAGATAACCTATACCATCTTCGCTTAATGTGATTAGGGGGTATTTTATAGCACATATTTTTTTTAGTTTTAAAAGAGCATTTAGAAGAGTCTTATCATCTTTTATTATTATTTTTGTCGCTTCTATTGCTTCCTTTTTGTTTGGTGTTAGTAATGTGGCATTTTTGTATTTACTATAATCATTTCCCTTAGGGTCGCACAATATGGGTATGTTAAGGCTATTTGCAAGTTTAATCAATTTTTGTGTAAATGCTGCATTTAAAACACCTTTGAGATAATCGCTAAGAATCACGCAATGATATTGCATTATTCTTGCTTGTATATGCTCAAACATTTCTGTATATACTTTAGATTCCAAATGTGAATTATTTTCTTTATCTACTCTTAGCATTTGGTGTTTTGATGCCATGATTCTAGTTTTTGTTGTTGTTGGGCGATTTGATTTGAAACAATTTGCATCAATGCCTTTACTTATTAAAAAATCATGAAGTAAAGAGCCATCAATATCATTCCCGATAGCACCATAGATTGATACTTCACAATCCATTGCAATTAGATTATTTGCAACATTACAAGCACCTCCAAGACTGATGCTTTCTTCTTGCACCTTAACTATAGGCACAGGTGATTCAGGGGATAATCTATCTGCATTACCCCATATATATTTGTCAAGCATTAAATCCCCAATAACTAATATCTTGGTTTTATTTATTGCCATATTTTTCTACCTTCCCTTATATCTTTATGAATTTCTTGTATGCTTGGCACATAATCTTTAATGCCATTTTCTAATGTATATTGTGGCTTATAGTTTGGTATAAAATTGTTAGAATCTGCTAGCGTGTGGTTTTGAAAAAATGGATAAGGATTTTTTATATATTTAACCTCAAAATTTATATTAAGTTCTTTTTTTAGAATCTCTACTATATCATTATAACTTCTTGAGATTCCAAATCCTACATTATATATAGCACCATTATTTAACCATTCATTCATAATTGTTTGTGATTTGATTTGAAAATTAGCACCAAATAGCTTTTCTAATGTAATGTCTTGTAATGGTGGCTCTTTTGGCATAGATATATCATTAAATGTTTTATGAATCTTATGCCATTGTTTAGCCTGTTTATCTTTATCTCTTAGTCCATAAGTTAGCATTATTAATTCAAGGGCTTTTACATTTGCACTTACTACATCTTTTATATACACAAAATCCCTTTGTTGCTCTCCAAACTCAAAAAGCTTGACAACCTTATCACTTAACGCCTGAAGTCCTAATTGCAATATCATGGATGATGTTTTATGTTTATAAAATTCATTCTTGCCATATACATTGAAATATCTAAGTCCTATTAGCCCTATGCCTTTTTCTTGCAATTCTTTTTGAATCCTAATATTTTCCATATCCATACAAAGTTTTGAAAATCCATAAATATTTTCTGGATTCTCATTTATACTAACGCTATTTGGAATTTGTGTATTACCATAAACAGCCGCAGAGCTGGCATATATTATATGTGCTTCATGTTTGTTAGCAATTTTTAGAATCTCTTTAAATGCGTTTAAATTTACATTCATTACATGTTTCATATCCATGCAAGTAGTATCAGAAATTGCGGCTTGATGAAGTATATAATCAATTTTGCCATATTGCCTTTGCAATAGACGCATATCTTGTGTATTTGCAATGTCAAGTGATAATATTTCTACATTTTTATGTATAGTTAGATTTTTAAAATGCCCAAGCGTTGTTGCGTTTCCATTTGAAAATGTTTTTGAATCTCTAAAGTAATCTAGTGCCAAGATTCTACAATTTTTATGATTTATTGCAAAATACTCAACGAGATTACTACCGATAAAGCCTGCTGCACCTGTTATTAAAATTGTTTTAAAATCAAGATTTAAGGAATCTAGTTTTTCATTTTGGCTTGAATTACTCATATAAAACCTTATTTTTGCATTTTTTAGCATTTTATCATGTTTTATCAAATTCTATACATAATTATTTAACTTTAAATAATTATTTATTTAAAGCGACTTTAACATTTTTAGTATATTTAGTATTTTAGCGTTTATATAACTGGCGTAATATAAAGTGGTGTGCAAGATTCACAAAAATCATTTTCGATTAATATATTTGGTAGCGTGAAATGTGTGCTTGGTGAAATACTTTTGGATAATTGTATGCAATTTTTCTCATCGTCTTTTATTGTTTTGGAATCTTGATTTAAAAAAAATGACATATTTGCAAATGCCTTTATCTCATTATTATCTGTGAAGTAAAAGCTATTTGTTGCATAAATTGGTATATTCAAACTCAATGAAATTGTGTGTAAGAATATATGCGTTAATTTTATTGCACTCAAACTTCCAACACCTCTTGCGTAATAAATAGATTCAATATCTGAAAAGTTTGTTAAACATTGTAAGGCTTCAACTACACTAAAATCTACTTGTTTTATTTCTTTGGTATCTTTTGTAGAATCTACTTTATCTATATTTACATTATACTCTTTTGCAAGATTTACATTAGCCTTGCATTCTTTTAATACACATTTTTGTGTTGATGTTTTTTCTATGTTATGATGAATCTTATTTGATATTATATAATTAAATAATAATGGCATTATCTCGCTTATTTTTCCTTCAATATTTATCATATATAAAAGTGTGGGTTTATTGCATTTATTTGCATATATTCCCATTATTATGGGGGAATTTACGCTAATTATTACAAGTTTGTACATTAATTTCCTTTCTTTTTGTATTAACCTAATTGTAATAGAATTGCTAGTATATTATATTATTGTTAAAAGGACACTTATGAAATTTTTTAATATTTTGTTAGTTTCTTGCATTTTTGCATTATGTGCATATACTAAAGATTTTTCTATATTAGTTAATGATGAGTTGGCGAAAATACGCGGTTCTTTAAAACCATATGAGGAAGCAGAGTTAATTATAGAGATCAAGAAAAGGTTGAACAATATGGATGAGAAGATAAAAACTGAATTTATTGATAAAATTAAACAAAGCTATAAGGAAAATACAAAGAAACTTAACGCCGAAGAGTTTAAGAAATATGAGAATGAAGTTAAGGAGGCATTCAAAACAAAAATAAATTCTATAGGTGATAAGGTAAAAAAGGAATTGGGGCTTTAATAAATAGTACTCAAAAATTTTTGTTAATTTACTTAGAAAATATTTTATATATGATTTTGATATATTTTGTACTTGTGGCATAAATGGTTTAAAAGCTAATATATGTGTAATATTATGGGATTATTTTATTTGTGTGTTCAGGGCTAAATTCATAAAACGATTCAAGTAATGTAAATCTTTTAGTGTGTTGTTGTATTTATATCATATATTAAATAAGTTTTTGAGGTATTTTGATTTATTGCGTGGATATGTTTAAGTCTTTTTTGTATTTATAAAGAAGCAATTTTATGTTTTTATATTTGTTGATCAATCAATTTATTTTTGCAAGGTTTAAAGAATATATGAAATTGACTTTTTGTAATTTGTGGCATTGGTAGGGTTAATTATCTGAATTCATTGTACCACTATTTATAGTTGTAGTTTGTGGAATCTTTGTATCAATTAACCACACATAACTTAATCTGTTGCTAAAATTATATGGTTTTATATCTGCACGCAAATAACCATTTTCTGGTTTTATGCTACCAATTACACCTACTTTAATATCCTCAAAGAAGATTCCATCTAATCCGCTTGTTGTAACATAATCTCCGCTTTTTATACTTTGCCATGCTGGTATATAATCCACTACTATATTCCCATTATCCATCGTTCTTAAAGTGCCCGGCACTCTATTTTCACCAATATATACGCTATAACTGCAATCTATATCACCATTAAGCATACCAAGCAAATGGTTATCTTTCATTTTAGCGATACCAATTGCATAGCCATCTTTGACCATACCAAATATTTTTGGCTCATTTGTTTGTTGTTTATGGTTAATCCAAACTTTTGTGTATGTTCCCAAAGTTGCGTAAGACAAAACCTTCACTAAATGAACATCGGGATCTACATAATGGCGCTCCGTGTCAAGTGCATAATATAAGTTATCAAACTCCGCTTTCAGTGCATCATATTTTATAGAATCAGCTTCTAAAGTTATGATTTTTTTTCTCATTTCTTGTATTTGTTTAGCTTGATCTGTATAATCTTGTATAAAAAGAGATATACCCTCTTTTTTGTCTAAATAAAATTCTTTAATGTGTGAAGTAATATCTAATATATACTGACGCAGAAAAGGGACAAATCCAGCCCCTGCAACAATAATAATTAAGATAACAAAAAATACAACAACTAATCTCCTCACTTATATATCCATTTATATTAGTCTATTAGCTTCTCGCTGCAATCTTTTCAAGCATATCCATATTGCCCATAGCCTCTCCTGTCCCCTTAGCAACTGCCAATAATGGTTCATCCCCAACATATACAGGCAATTTAACAATATCAGAGAAATACTTATCAAGATTTCTTATTAAAGCACCACCGCCAGTCAAAACAATACCATTTTCTACAATATCGCCGGCTAAATCCGGTGGAACTTCTTCTAATACGCCTCTTAGTGCATTACCCATTTCCCTAATGGGATCTTTTATAGCTTCTCTTACATCTTCACTTGTTAGCTCTATAGAGTTAAGCAAACCACTTACTTGATCTCTACCCTTAACAAGCTTAATAAGCGGGGTATCAAGAGGTGCTGCACAGCCTATTTCAATCTTTATTTCTTCTGCTGTTCTATCACCTATTAGTAGATTAAATTTTTTTCTAACATATTCCATTATAGCACTATCAAGCTTATCGCCAGCAATTCTTATTGACTTTGATATAACTAAGCCACCTAAGGACAAAACGCCTATTTCTGTAGTCCCACCACCTATATCAACAACTAAACTTCCTTGTGGCTCTTGTATAGGAAGTCCAGCACCAATGGCTGCCGCTAAAGGTTCTTCTATTAAAAAAACCTCTCTAGCACCAGCACTCATAGCAGACTCCTTAACTGCTTTTCTCTCAACAGAAGTCAATCCATAAGGAACGCACACCATAATTCTTGGACGCATAAATGATTTTCTTTTATGGGCTCTTTCAATAAAGTATCTAATCATTTTTTCAGTAATCTCGAAATCAGCTATAACCCCATCTCTTAATGGTCGTATAGCGCGGATATTATCCGGGGTTTTTCCTATCATTTCCTTTGCTTCTTTTCCGACTGCTAATATCTCTCCATCTCTATATTTATCAACTTTAACAGCCACAATAGAAGGTTCATTTATTAAAATCTCATGCCCTTTTATCATAACGATTGTATTAGCAGTTCCTAAATCAATTGCTATATCATGTGAAAACCAACCTACCAACTTATTCAATAACACCTTATAATCTCCTTATTATTTTTTATTTATACTGCTTTGGATTTTTTCTTCTTTATTAAAATAGGTTTTTCAAGCTTATCGACACACTTTCGTGTGATGATAACTTCATATCCATTTAAATTTGGCAACTCAAACATAACATCTAGACTAAAATCCTCAACAATTGCACGCAATCCTCTTGCTCCCGTTTTTCTTTCCATAGCTAATTCAGCTATTCTTTCTATCGCATCATCCTCAAAAATTAACTTAGCTCCATCAAGCTCAAAAAGTTTTTGATATTGCTTTATTAAAGCATTCTTTGGTTGCGTTAAAATTGAAATCATTGCCTCTTTGCTGATAGAATCAAGCGTAGCTATAACATGCAATCTACCTATTAGTTCTGGTATTAATCCAAAACTTACCAAGTCATCTGTTTCAACCTTATGTATAATATTATCCGTATCTACCTGTGATTTTGGATTTGAATCAAAACCAAGCACATTTTTACCTAATTTTCGTTTAATAATTTCTTGTATTCCATCAAATGCACCACCGCAAATAAATAAAATATTGCTTGTATCGATTTTAACAAATTCTTGATTTGGATGTTTTCTACCACCTTTTGGTGGAATATTAACAATGCTTCCTTCAATTATCTTTAACAAAGCTTGCTGTACACCTTCTCCAGAAACATCACGAGTAATAGATCTGTTTTCTGACAATCTAGATATTTTGTCTATCTCATCGATAAATACAATACCCATTTCAGCTCGTTTTATATCATAATTAGCAGCTTGTAATAAACGAGTTAATATATTTTCAACATCTTCACCTACATAACCAGCCTCTGTTAAGGAAGTGGCATCAGAAATTGCTATAGGTATATCAAGGAATCTAGCTAATGTTTGTGCCATTAGAGTTTTGCCGCTACCAGTTGGACCAATGAGTAATATATTTGATTTGGATAATTCTACATTCTCTTCTAAGTCTGTTATATTTGGGGTATTATCAACAGATGTTATAGTTTTTTGTTGGTGTAGCAATCTCTTGTAATGATTGTAAATCGCAACACTAAAAACCTTTTTAGCTTGTTCTTGTCCAACTACATATTCATCTAAATGTGCTTTTAACTCCTTTGGTGATGGAATATCTTCCAAAGCTATACTTTCTGTGTTGTTTGAATTGTTTTCATCATAAAATGATTTAAAAATAAAAACGGTGCAAGCTTTGCAGATATATGCCTTAGTTCCTGTTATTTTTTCATTACTAGATACAATGGGGTTTGGCTTAGATTTTACTTTACCACAAAAACTGCAAATCTCACTCATTTAAATCACCTCTTTTATATGGTATTCCTCTTTCAGATTTTAAGATAAACTCGCAAATTTTTATAATATTTTGATTATTTTGAATACCTTTTGCAACTTCAATTTCCATGGATGCTAAATCCCTTAAGCTTTGATTACCAGAAAATAAACGCTTATATAATGCATCAATTTTATCAATTTCTACTCTATCCATTATTTTTCTCATACGAAAACGATTTAAGCCAATAATCTTTGCCCTATTTCCTTCAGCCATACAATATGGTGGTATATCTTGTGATAGGGCGGACGCACCAGCAACCATAGCACCTTCACCAATCTTAACAAATTGATGTACAGGTGTCATTCCACCGATATTTACATGATTTTCTATATATATATGTCCGCCCAATGTAGCATTGTTGGCAAGTATATTATTATCACCCACTATACAATCATGTGCTATATGAACATAAGCCATAAAAAGATTATTGTTGCCTATCTTTGTTATATTCCCGCCTCCCTCTGTTCCGGGATTAAACATGCAAGATTCTCTAATAGCATTATTATCCCCTATTTCTAATATGCTATCTTCACCTCTGTACTTCAAATCTTGAGGCGGTGTGCCTAAAACTGCGTTGGGAAATATTTTGTTTAATTTGCCTACACGAGTGTGTCCCATTATAGTTACATGATTATATATATATGTATTATCTCCTATTTCTACATTGCCTTTGATAACACTATAATCACCTATAATAACATTAGCACCAATCTTTACATTCCCTTCTATGACAGCCGTTTTTGAAACATTTGCACTTGGATGTATCTCTACGCAATCACCCATAAACAAATCCTTTAATATATTTTTATAAATTAATTACTTATTGTGTGAATCTGTAACCATAGCCTTAAGCTCTGCTTCACTTACAAGAGAATCTCCAACATAGGCTTTCCCCTGCAATTGCCACACATTACTTCTTTGTTTCATAACTTCCATTTTATACATTAAGCAATCACCCGGTCTGACAGGGATTCTAAATTTAACATTATCTATCGTCATAAAATACACAATCTTATCTTGACTAGCTTCAAAATCAAGACCCCAAGTACTCACAAAAGCCAAGATTCCTCCAGCTTGTGCCATGCCCTCAATAATCATAACACCCGGATAAATTGGTTCTTTTGGGAAATGCCCTAAAAAAACTTGTTCATTTATAGTTACATTTTTATATGCATTAATATTTTTGTGAGTATTTATCTCCAAAACTCTATCAACTAACAACATGGGATAGCGATGAGGTAAAATGTTCATAATTTTGTCAATACTTATATTAAGAAAGTTTAAAGATTTAATTTCGCCCATTTAATAAACCTAAAGAAAAAATTTTGCTAATTGTAACACAATTTAACTCTAAATTTGTTATTTTTATTAAGTCTATATTAAAATATGCACTAATTTTTTCGTATCACACATACAAGCACGCATTAAAAATAAAAAATTTTAATCGCAATATAATAAAAATATCATTTAAATATTATGTATCAAAATCATATCCTACCTTCTTAAGAAGTTTTTTGTCTTTATTCCAACCATTTATTGTTTTTACATATAACTCTAAAAAAACTTTCTTTTCTGCTAAATTTTCACATTTATTTCTTGATAATATGCCAAGAGATTTTATTGTATTGCCATTTTTTCCGATAATCATTGACTTTTGAGAATCTTTTGAAACGATTATTTGTGCTTTTATGTAG
Organism: Helicobacter sp.; assembly: GCA_029264775.1. Classification (GTDB taxonomy): domain Bacteria; phylum Campylobacterota; class Campylobacteria; order Campylobacterales; family Helicobacteraceae; genus Helicobacter_A. The sequence continues at coordinate 11,437 of JARHYT010000082.1, forward strand.
AGTGTATCTTGTTTTTCTGCGATTTTTAGAATCTTTACATCGCTTTCATATGGTAATTCATCGCTTAGTCGCTCAAATATAGCTTCTCTTATAGCCTCTTTATAAATATCACGCATTAAGGTAGTACTAATAATTTCGTTATCATAAAAATGTGGGTGATTTGGTAGATTTTTTGCAATTTCATAAAGCAGATTATTAATATCTTTGTTATTTAGTTTTGTTGCTCTAGTTGGTATTAAGCTAATATATTTGTCGTGATATTTTTCATACCCTTTTATACAAGTAAGCAAATCTGCTTTTGTAAGCAAGTCAATTTTATTTAGAATCAAAATATGCTTTTTGTTATATTTGTTTATAAAATCTTCATAAAAATTTATTTCTTTTTGATTTTTACTAGCAACACTTATAAAAATACTTAAATCAGAATCTCCTATTGCCTTATATGCTTCTTGTATCATATATTCATTTAATAGTTTATTGCTATCGTGCAATCCGGGGGTATCTATAAATATAATTTGAGAATCAAATTTCATATCATTATAAGGAATTATAATATCCATTCTTTTTCTAGTGGCATTAGCTTTTTTTGATACTAATGCTAATGGAGTGTTTGCAATACTATTAAGAAGTGTTGATTTGCCGGAATTTGGACGACCAATCACGCTTACAAAACCACTTGTAACAATCTTATTTGTATTATTCATATATATCCTTGAACATTTAATAATAATGCAATATAAACCATATGATTATAGTATAAAAAAAGTAAAGGATGCCATCCAATATTTTAATACGCCATGAATAAAATGGGATTAACAAATATAGAACAAACAGGAATAAACCAATTAAAACTACTATGTAAATATTTTGCAAATTAAATACTATAAATATAATATACATTACACAAGAAAATAGACTATTTACTAAAAAATATTTTAGTCTTATCATTACAAAACAAAAATGGATAACAGCTAAAAATATCAAGAATCTATATATCAACATATCATCTACATTGCTTGTGGTTGTTGGGATCAGAATCTTTATATCAAACAAAAAAACAATAATACTTAATATAATGCTAAAAAATATGGCAATTAGAAAGCTAACAAAAAGCCAAGAAGTTTGACCGGCAGTAATATTATCAACCCCTCTTGATTCTAAACTTTCTTTCAAATCTGTATAAAGGAAAATTCTACCATTGGAATCATTGTTTCTCTTTATTTTATTAAACCTAATTTTCATATACCAATCTTTTATTTAACACCAAAAGAAACAACTTTTTTTAGCCCCTCGCTAACACTCATTGACGATTTTTTAATTTTATCTTTATGAATTCTTAAAAGTAAGCCAGAAGTAGGTGGGCTTAATGGACAAAATACCCAAAAATATTCTCCCTCTTCTTTAGTTATAAAACCCATCAACTCACCTTCTCCTATTGTAATAAATGCAACTCCTAAATATTTATCTTTAGAATTACCACCTATCATACTAACTAAATCTTTAATTGTGGCATAAACACTTCCTATGACTGGAATCCTAGCAAACAACCATTCACCTAGTTTTATAAAGATCGCATTTTGCTTTTTTTCAAATTTATATCCAACATATAATATTAGCAATATCATAAATACAATTAATAATATGCTTACAAAAATACTAGGCAATGAGGTGTCGAATTCTTCGTTGGCTATTCTCTCAACTATGAAATGAACCGTATTTAAAATAATTGTCCATAAACTTTCTAAGATTCCAAATAAAAAGAATAACAACCAAACAACAATAGTGAATGGCAATATAACCATAACACCTTTGCCAAATATACGAAATAAACCATTCATATATACTCCTAAATTATTTAGTAAATTCATTACAAAATGTTGCTTTTAAGCACATTGAATTAAAATCGACATCAACAACTAAAACTTCCATAATAGTAGGTGCAATAATCTTAGAATTATTATTAAACAAAGAAATTTCTATATCACAATAACTAATGTGTTGAATTGGTATTCCATACGCTATATTATTCTTTACCTCTAAAATAAGTACTTTTTCTTGAAATGGGAATTTATCTTGTGCGTATCGTATCATTTTTAACTTTTTATAAAAATATTCTATTGCATAAAATTTCAACTCCATATTATTGATGTGAGGTAATAATAGTTTTGCTTCATCCATAATAAATTTTATTTTTTTATCATTTTTATATAAATTGGCACTTATTATCCTATGTACTATCAAGTCCGCATATCTTCTAATTGGTGAGGTAAAATGTGTATAAGATTCAAATCCTAATCCAAAATGTCCATCATTGCAAGCCATATAATTAGCCTTGCTAAAATGTCTTACAATGCAAAAGTCAAGTATATCATTTGAAAAAATATCATTTTTTTGAGCTTGTATATGCTTTAGTGAATCTAGCATAAATTTAGATCTTTTAGACTTAAAATCATCTGTATTATTTACTAATTTATTTTTATTTTTTTTAAATTGTTTTGTATCATATCCCATTTGAGATAATAGTTTTATTAAATGATTAAAATCTTTTATAGTTGGGCTTTTATGATTGCGAAAGATTCCGCATTTCATTGATTGCAATAGTTTGGAGCTTTCCTTATTTGCAAGCAACATTGCTTCTTCTACTAATAAATGCGATGAATCTTTGTTACTTTGTGATATACCCTTTAATCTATCATAATAATCAACTTTAAATATAAAATCCCTTAGTCTAAAATCAAAGCCGTATTTCATACGATTTTTATTTAGAATCTTTGCAAATTTATAAAACGATATAAGTGATTTTGATATATCTAAATTATTTAATTCTATACGCTTTTCTATTAGATTATGTACTTGTTTGTAATTTAGTGAAGCTTTTGAACAAATAACTGCCTTAAAAACTCTTGATTGTAAAACATTAGCATTCCTTTTGTGTAATCTAATTTCCCAAACAATAGCTAGTTTGTTTGTAAATGGTTTTAGCGAACAGGCATTAGAGCTTAATACGGGAGGTAACATAGGAAATACTTGATTTGGAAAATAAAGGCTAAAAGCTCTATTTTTAGCTTCTTTATCTAAAATGCTATTTTCAATAACATACTCACTAACATCAGCTATAGCTACATATAAAATATTTTTTATAGAATCAAAATATATGGCATCATCATGATCTTTTGCATTAATTGGATCAATGGTACAAAATGCAAAATGTGTCAAATCATATCGCAATGTTGTATCAAATGTTTTTTTACTAAATATGCTTGGTAGTTTATGTCCCTTTATGTTGGAGAAACTTTCTATAATATTTACAGCTTGTTTTATTGAATTTGCATCAAACTCTTTTTGATAGTATCCATATTCAAGCATAGAAATTATCTTATCATGTTTAGATTCTAAAATACTTCCTAACACTTCTACAATTTCATTGTGTTCATTTAATATTAAAATAGCAAATTTTGGTAAAGCCTTGAGTGCTTTTTGTGATATTTTGGTATATACTAATGTGTGATTGCTAATATTTTTTAGAACAAAAATATTATGTCGTTTAACAACCATACATATTTTTTTATGTGTTGAATCCTCCTTTTTGAATACTTCCAATTCATTATTTTGTTTTTTGATATCTTTGCTTATAGACGATAAGTTTGATTGTATTAAATTATGTATATAATGATTTTTATGCAATTCTAGGTGATATATAAACGCATAGTCAGTTTGCTTTAATTTATACAAATGCTTATTTCTTAGTTTATCAATATTAATTAATAATAAATCATATTGTCTTAAGTTTATATTTGAAATCAACTCTACATGTACATGCAGTGGCTTTGAATACATGGTTTTTTTAGATGTTTTAGAATCAAAAAAACATTCTACCATATCCACTATATATCGCTTGTGTTTATTGTGTTCATAGTTATGTATATGTGAAATTATCATGAATTTTTCTTGCTTTGTTATGTAATATTGATTTGTTGAATCTAATTTTAGAATAGATCTTGGCACATGCTTAAAACAAAGTAATGTATGTTTGGTATTTTGTATCTTTATGTATTTTGATAAGGCGTAAAATATATTTAAATATTTGTTGTATTCATTTTTTGATTGCCTTTTCATTGACAATTAACGCACTCCATACTTCTATCAATTGTATTGTCCTCTAATTCTTTGCTTTGTGAGCGTAAATAATATGTAGATTTTAATCCTAATTTCCATGCTAACATATAAATATCATTTAATTTTTTACCATTTATATCATCTACTTTAACAAAAATATTAAGACTTTGCCCTTGATCAATCCATTTTTGCCTTATAGCAGCAGCTTTAACAACATCATGTTGATTAATTGAGTATGCAGAAACATAATATTGAAATGTTTCTAAATTAAGATTTGGAACAACAGCTTTAATCATCCCGCTTAGATTCTCTTCCATCCATATTTTTTGATATATAGGTTCGATAGTCTGTGTTGTGCCAACAAGAATACTAATAGAGCTAGTCGGTGCTATAGCCATTAAATAGCCATTGCGCATACCTTGTTGTTTGACTATTTCTCTTAGAGATTCCCAATCGCAACTTGGATTGCGATTTATCAGATCCAATGCCCTGTGGTTTGCTTTATCTATAGGAAAAATACCTTTACTCCAATTAGAACCTTCATATATTGAATATGTGCCTCTGTCTTTTGCTAGATTAGAACTTGCTCTTATAGCTTCATAACTAATACATTCCATTATAGAATCTATTTTATGTAAATGTTCATCACTTCCCCACGCAATTGAATTTGTTGCAAGAAATTCAGCCTCCCCCATAACACCTAATCCAATAGCACGATTTAGTATATTTGTGGTTTTTACTTTTCTACTCGGATAGAAATTTAAGTCTATTACATTATCTAGCATTCTTATCATTATTGGTACTACTCTTTGTATATCCTCTTTAGTATTAACACGACTAAGATTAATGCTTGCTAGATTGCATACAGCAGTTTGTCCTCCTTTTTGAATCTTTTGTGTATTGAATATACTTTTACCATTCAAAACATCTATGCTTGTGAGTTTATTTGCCTTTTTTGTTATACCATTATCAATTGTAACTTCACAAAATTCTTTGTAATATTCCTTTTCACCATTTTCAAATTCTACCTCAACCTCGTAAAAACTAGGTTCTGTATTCTGAAATATTTCTGTACAAAGATTTGAACTTCTAATAATTCCACTATGTGAATTTGGATTAGCTCTATTTGCATTATCCTTAAAGCATAAAAAAGGCATACCAGATTCAAAGCAGCTATGTAAAATTTTTTTCCATAACTCTTTCGCTGGAATTACTGTTGCAATGCAATTACTATCTTTTTCAAACTCTTCATATTTTTTGCGAAACTCATCACCATATAAATTTGTAAGTTCTTGACATTTATATGGATCAAATAATGTCCAATCCGCATTAGATAAAACCCTCTCCATGAATAGATCACAAATCCAAAGTGCGGGGAACAAATCATGTGCTCTCCGCCTTTCTTCACCGCTATTTTTACGCAAATCTATAAATTCTTGCACATCTTGATGCCATATTTCAATGTATGTTGCAATAGCACCTTTGCGTGTCCCTAGTTGATCTACTGCTATTGCTATATCATTTGTAATTTTTAAAAATGGTATAATCCCACCAGCAGCATTTTTATGCCCATCAATAAAACTTCCTAATGCTCTAACTTGAGAAAAATCCCAACCAATTCCTCCGCCATATTTGCTAAGTAAAGCCATTTCTTTATAAGAGTCAAATATGCCTTCTATATTATCTGGTGTGCTACCTATATAGCATGAGCTTAGTTGATGTCTTGTTGTCCTTGCATTTGCAAGTGTAGGAGTGGCACACATAGCCTCAAATTTTGATATTACATCATAGAATTTTACTGCCCACTCATTGCAATCTTTTTCATTTTGAGCTAAAAACATGGATATTGCCATAAACATATGTTGAGGTAATTCTATAGGTTTTCCTGTTGAATCTTTTAATAAATATCTATCATACAAGGTTTTTATGCCTAAATAGTTAAATTGTAAATCCCTATCTGTATCAATCTTTGAATTCAAAAATTCTAAATCATATTTTTCTTTTAGACCCTTTAATAACTTACCTGCTTTTTCACCTACTTCAAAATAGTCCCTTAAATGTTTGTAACCAGTGAATCTACTTACCCTATGATATAAATCATATAAGAACAATCTTGCAGCTACATAAGTCCAATTTGGACATTCGAGATTAATTTTATCAACAGCAGTTTTTATAAGTGTTTCTTGTATTTTCTCTGTTGTAATTTTGTCATAGAATTGCAACTTTGCATCAACTTCAAGCTCACTTTGACTTGTTCCGGGTAAATTTTCTACGGCACTAGAGGTATGTTTTTGAATTTTTTTAATATCTAATTCTTCAATTGCACCATTTCTCTTTGTAACATATATCATAAGTAACCCTTAAATAATTTTCACTAATTCGTCTATTGACATGCGAAGTCTTTTGCTTTGAGGCATATTTCTATAACCTAAACAAAGAAGCAAGGTTACTTGCTCTTTGAAAGTATCTAAACCCAAAACAGATTCTAAATGTTTTTTATCAAATCCCTCTATCATACATGAATCAATGCCTAAAAATGCAGCATGATTCATCATAGTGGTAGCCATGATATATGCTTGGTGAGCACTCCACAGACCTAACTTTTCATAATCTATTGTATAGCCCAATGTTTCAAGTTTTCTCTCCCCATACCTAACATTAGCATAATAACTAATATCTTCAATTGTTTTAACTCTTCTTGCAAATTTATTAAAAACATAATTTGTTTTTGGCAACATGTCAATTTTAAGTGAAGTAAAAATAATTGTTTGTGAAGCATCGCTAATTTGATCTTGCCCCCAACATGCATCTTTGACTTTATTTTTCATCTCATCACTTTTTAGTAAAATAATTCTAGTGGGTTCTAGTCCAAAAGAGCTTGGAGAAAGTCTTCCGGATTCTAGTATAGAATCTAACATATCACACGGAATCTGTCTTGTTTTATCAAAAATTTTGCAAGCAAATCTAAATTGCATAGAATCCAAAAAAGCATCTTGTTTCATACTTATTCCTTAGTAAATATTGATTTTTACTGCGTATTTTATCCTACAAACGCTTTACAAACACTTAAAACTTGAAAAACATTATTTAAAGCTTAATCATGAGTAATAACTAAATTCATAATGCAAAATTTATGAGATTGTAAGATTGCTTGTGGATTTCACAAATGTTATAAAAAGTAAATCAAACATATAGTTTTTATTGAAATTATCATATATGTTTCTACATCATTAGAATAAATTAATTATAAATAACAATATTAGACATTATAAATATTCTAAAGTTATAAGATAAGATATTGTTATAATAATTTATAAACAATATATAAACTCTTAATGTAATACGCAAAAATTAGGATTATAAATATGCAAAAAATTGTAAATATTCTTAGTAATATAGGACATAAAAAAATATATAAAACAGATAATATATTGTTTTTAGAGGGAGAAATGCCTCACTCTTTGTTTATACTTATCAATGGCTCTATAAAGCTATATAAAAGTAATAAGGAAGGCAAGGAAATGTATTTGCACACCATAAATACAACGAGTTTCATAGCAGAAATGCCAACATTTATGAATATAGCATATCCAGCTAGCGCAAAGTGTATGAATAAATGTGAGATACTTGAAGTTAATTTGGATGCTTTTAAACAAAAAGTTTTTAACGATAAAGATTTTTGCTTTAATTTTATAGCATCGCTGTGTAATAAAATAAGAATATTAGAATCACATATAACAAAAAGTAGCCAGAATCTAAAAGAGCGTTTAGCTAGATACTTACTCGCCAATAAAAATACATTGCAAACGATTTCACAACGACAAATAGCAGATTCACTAAATACAAGTGCAGAATCTATATCAAGGATAATTAGAGAGTTAAAAAATCATTCATTGATAGAAACAAAAAAGGGTAAAATACACATTATTGACTCTGTAGGATTGCAAGAAATATACACAGATACACAGCAAAATACTTATAAGGGTGAGATTGTGCCTGCATTTTAGTTTTAGCTCTCTTAAAAGATATTTAATTCTTTGTTAAGAGAGATTTCATGTAAAATGTAGGATAGCAAATAATACATTACTCTCTATATCTATATAGGGGCTACAACCTATTTATAATGCAAAGCTAAGTCTTTCTAATCTAAAAGCTTTGGATATTTTATAAAACTGCAGGCAAGAAAACTTTTATCTTTTAGGTGGGAGATAGATACTTCATGCCAATTAGGCGAGATAAACTACTCAATAAAATTGTAAATTTAAAATATTTTAGTTCAATATTTAGTTATATTTTCCATAATATAAAGTCGTTTGGGCTAAAAATAGCCTAGAAGTTA
>JARHYT010000029.1 GCA_029264775.1 Helicobacter sp.
TTAGAATTAATACTTAGTTTATTGAAAAGGATGGTTATGGCTAAAAATACAATAACTTTAACTAATAATGAAACAGGTGCTAGTTATGAATTTGATTTAATCAATTGCACAAGAGGACCAAAAGCAATAAATTTTAGTAAGCTATTTGAAACCTCGCAGCTTTTTTCTTATGATCCCGGGTATAGTAGCACTGCTGGTTGTGAATCTACAATTAGTTATGTAAATGGAAAAGATGGTGAATTGCTATACAAGGGCATTCCTATTCAAGATCTAGTGGAAAAATATAAATTTACAGATGTATGTAGGCTTTTGATAACAGAAGATGGTTTGCCAAAAAATAGTCAAGAATCTGATGAATTTGACATTGAGTTGAGACATAGAGGATTTTTACATGAAAGATTAAAATCTGTCTTTTCTGCATTTCCTGATAAAGCACATCCTATGGCTACTCTATCGGCACTTGTCAGCGTATTAGCAACACTTTATTACGATCATAAAGAAATGGATGATGAGGATGACTATCAAATGATGGCAAGAAGAATTATTGCAAAAACTTCTACAATGGTAGCATTTTGTTATAGATATAGTGTGGGTGCTCCATTTATTGAACCTGATGTATCAAAAAGTTATGTTGAAAACTTTTTATATATGTTGCGTGCATATCCTCATGGTAGATTTAAAAATACATTAAAAGGTGAAGAGTGTATTAATAATGTTGAAATAGAAGCATTAGATAAGATTTTAACACTCCATGCAGAACATGGACAAAATGCTTCTACAACAACGGTTAGAAATGTTGCATCAACAGGTGTGCATCCATATGCAGCTATTTCATCTGGTATTGCAGCATTATGGGGACCTGCACATGGTGGTGCAAATGAAGCTGTTTTAAAGCAACTTAATGAAATAGGTGATGTTAAAAATGTTGATAAATATATAGATAAAGTTAAGGATAAAAATGATCCATTCCGTCTTATGGGGTTTGGTCATAGAGTATATAAGAACTATGATCCAAGGGCAAAAACCTTAAAGTCTCTAAAAGATGATTTAAATAAACGCGGTATTAAAATGGATTCAAGACTTAGTGAAATAGCAGAGAAAGTAGAAGAAGTAGCATTGCATGATGATTATTTCATAGAAAGAAAGCTATATCCAAATGTAGATTTTTATAGTGGCATTATTCTTACAGCACTTAAAATACCAACTCAATTATTTACTCCTATATTTGTATTGGGTAGAATGCCCGGTTGGTGTGCAAATCTAATTGAGCATGTAAAAAATCCATCAGTTAGAATCACAAGACCAAGACAAGTATATTTAGGCAAATAATTTAGCACCTATACCCATAATAATGGCATGTTGGTAATCTAATGCCTAGATTATCCATGCAAAGCACCTTTATTCCTTAACATATTCATATACAATCTATATTATTAAAACCACTAAAGAGCATTAGAATCTTTGCTAAGAATGCAACACTAATCTACAAGCCTTTAACTATAATATATTGATTTAAAAGAATATGTTAATTAATCTCCTAACATTTATTTATAGATTCAAAGCTATTACTATATAAGGGTAATAAACAAAAGATTCTAAAACTAAACGATGATAAATAAGTTATAAAATATATAAGTTTGATATAAGATACAAACAATTTTAATGTATAATGGCAAAACTTAGATAAATAATAAATAGGAGAAAATATGTCTAGCTTTTCAATACTAGGTAACGACAAAGGCAGATCAATTGCACCATTAATTTTATTTGATTTGATAAAAGAAGTAGGATTAGCATTAGATGAGTTAAAAGGTGCTGGTGAGTTAGAGCTAAATAGATTGCTAGATTCAAACAAAACGGCAAATGCAAAAAATTCTAAAACTAACACACAACAAGAATCGCAAAAAGCAATACATATAGTAACATTGCTAGAATATATATCAAAATACCACTTTGATACATCGGGAAGCAATGCAGCTAAAATTAGAGCCCACTTGGAATTGTTTGAAAAAAACAGAGCATGGCAAGATATAGTAAAATTAAGAGAAATCATACGGCTCAACTCAGGAGACCTATTGAATCAAATAGCAGATCGTATGGTTTCCATGAATTTTTCACCTGATATTACATTTACATTAAATGAGCTAGAGATGATTGGAAGGAAAGATTTCCATTGTGATAGGATAAAGGGAAAGGGAAATGAATTATTTAACGCATATAAAAAATACTCTAATACACAGGGAACAGCAAATATAAATAATAAAGATTCCAAAACGAACGCACAACAAGAATCACAAAATACTGAATCTAAAGCAGATTTGTTGCCAACGATAGGAATTCTGGGTGCGACAACAGTTATGAGTACAGTGGGTATAGAGGGTACAGTGCAAGTTTTAGAAAAGATAGCAAATATATTTACAAAAAATTCTAAAACCAACGCACAACAAGAATCACAAAATACTGAATCTAAAGCAGATTCTAATAAACAACCAACAAATGAAAAAGAACAACTAGATTTTAATAGACCATGGGATAATCCTTTTATGGATTTTGACAAACCTAGTATAGAATCAAAACCACCTCAAGACCTGTCCCCTAACGATCTTGATACAGAATATAAAGGGGATAGTGTAGACACACTAAGCAATATATTACAAGATATTGAATCTAAAATAGATTCTAATAAACAACCACAAATTCATTTGCTGCTAAAGCTATTGCATAATAATTTGCATACATTGCCAGATTTAGAAAAGATAGCAAATATAAATACAAAAGATTCTAAAACCAACGCACAACAAGAATCACAAAATACTGAATCTAAAGCAGATTCTAATAAACAAGGGGAGATAAACACAGATACACTAATCAATTATACATTTACACTAGATGATAATATTATGAAAGATATAGAGCCAAAGCTTAGTGAATCCTTTGAGCTAGGGATAGATATAGAGCAAAGCACGCATAAGTTATTTAATCAATTTGAAAATATACTTATAAAAAATGATGATTACAATACATATACAACAGAACAAAAGCAAATAGTAACAAACTTAGCAAACATACACAAAGAAGTAAATAAGATATTGCTACATTTTAATGATGTGATAGCTACCAATCAAGGCGGGTTAAGCCCTATGCAAGCAAAAAGATTCTATATAAGAAGTATTAATCAATTTATTGATAGTATGAAATCAATAAATAAAGACACAATACAGCCAACAAAAAGAACAAGAAAAGCTAGATAATCCTTTTATGAAAGATATATAGCTATAGAATCTATGCAAACATATGCAATATTTAGTGTAATTATGAACTAATTGCAATGCAAATAATAACCCAAGACAAGCAATCTAAAAGGTAAAAGCTATACTAACGCTTTAGGGTTTAGAATCTTAGCATTACATAAAGATAAATAGATTATATATAAATATAAAATATTCTTGTAGCCTTTAATGCTACAAGATTCTAATAAAGCATTAGTATGATATGTTGTATAGTTGTATGTCGCCTTTTATGTGTATTTGTGCGGATATTTCGCTAAGGTAAAAAATGCTTAATCTTTCATCATCTACGCTTTTGAAACTACTTGTTGGTCTATCTACATATATTTGTTTAACCTCTATATCATCGCTAAATATCACTTTAGCATGTATCCTTATCCAATTGTATTCAGGGCTACACACGCAAATACATACATTTGGATTTTTTTGCAATTGATAGAACATAGATTTATCATTATTCATACAATACCAAATCTTATCCTTAAACAACATTGCACTGCCAATCGGTCTTGAAATAGGTTTATTATCTATAGAGGTACTTAGAATCTGTATTCTATTGTTTTGCAAAAATTCCATAACACTTTCTATATCACTCATATAAAAACTCCAATATTTATTCGCATTATTTTGTGAAATTATAATATTTTTTATTGATTTTTTGAATATTTCATAAGTATTTTGTATTTGTATAGCAGAGCAAACAAGATAAGGGTGCAATAAGCAATAATTATTTGGTTATGCGTAGTCAAAGCATATCAAAAATTGCAAATATTTTATAGGATTTAACATTATAGATAATGCTTAATAGCTTTTAATTACAAAACAATTTCTTTAAAAATTATAGAATTTTGGTATAGCTAATGCTATAATAATATAATATCTTTTACAAAGGAAATGCGTGACTAAACATCTTGCAAATCTTGTGAAAATTGCAAAACAAAAGCTAGATACACAAGAAAAGAATCTATTGAGAAACCAAACATCAATAAGTAGAAAATATACAGATATTGATACTATACACTCTCATATTGCCACTATCTCTATACCCTCATCTGGTAGTTTTAGCGCATATATAAATCAAAAAGATTCTATACAAGCACATGTATATGAAATCAATGAAATACAATTGCAAATTGGGTTATTAAAGCAAGAGCAAGAATATATAAAAAAGGAAATTCGCATAGCACACCTAGAATATGAAAAAATGCTATATTTGTATAACAAAGCAAAAGATGAAAAGGCGATTCAAGACAATAAGCAAGAAGTAAAAATGGCAGATGAAGTTACAAATATTTTATATAATCACCACAAAGCAGAGAAAAAATAAAATTCTAAATAATATTGATTAATTTATAATATCAAGGTTATGATAAGTTAAATTATTAATTTGCTAAAATTTACACTTTTTCACAAAAGCATTATACAATTACGCACATGATAGTTATGCTATTTAATTTTACTTATATGAGGAATACATGAAAAGTTCATTTTTTAGGTTTTTATTAAGCGTTGTATGTGTTGGTGGCTTTAGTAGTAGTCTATTTGCTGCTGATAGTATCAAAGAAATACAAAAATTATTAAAGGATAGGACAAGCCTAGATTTCAAGGTTGTATCAAATTCTAAAGATTCACTAAAAGGTGCTTCATTTGTCGTTGTGGAATCTCCAACAGGTGAGCGTTTAGCCCTCCTTGCTAGTCAAGATGGAACTTATATTGTCCCGATTTCAGATGGCATTAGCAACAACAATTCTAACAATAGTCTAAAAAATGCGGTTGAAAATGTCAATAAATATAACAAAGATATGAAAGATACAAAGGTGCTTGCATTATTTAAAAAGCATTCACAATCAATATTAAAAATACCATCTTCTAGCAATACCAAGAATACTACATACATGATATTAGATACTACATGTCCTTATTGTTTGCATGAAGTATCTGTAATTGAAGAATATTTAGAAAAAGCTAATTTAGAGATTCTAATTGTTGGAATCTTAGGACAAAAAGCACATGATAGGGCTGCTGGATATTATAATGAATTGCAGGGAGCAAAAACAAGAGAACAAAAAATTGCTTTGCTAAAAAAAGTTTTTAGATCAGATTATGCACCAAAATCTTTGAATAATAATGTAGCTAAGCAAATGTCTGAAGCAAGCCTTGCTGCTGGTGTACAAGGTGTGCCATACATTATAAATAAATAATTGCTGGATTAATTTGTGCTTGCCTTAAAAAATATCAACAAGTCTGTATGGATTGTTATAGTTGGCTTTACACTATTTTTAATTATACTAAACGCATTGTTTCCGATTCAAAGCGATAGCTTGGGTGTTGGATATGGTGGTCTAAAAGCTGCTATACATGAATACATGACTTGGAATGGTAGATTTTTTGAGCTTGTAGGAACAGCATATATACATTATCTTGCCCCAACATTATTTTTCTCATTCTTGAACTCTTTTGTTGGGATTACTTTTGTTATAGCTTTTTTTGTGTTATTGTTTGGGAGATTGCCTAGACAATATAGTGATAGTGTAATTCTAACAATCTTTATTTGTTGCTTACTTTCTTCTTCTATGTTTGGCTCAGTGTTTATATGGGCATCTGGTAGCTTCAGCTATCTTTGGGCATATTGTGCCATAGTATTAGTAAGCCTACCTCATCGTCTTTTTTGGAATCAACCAAACAAAGACAATAGCTACATTGCCAATAAGCCGCTTATATTTAAAATCCCCTTACTTCTAGTATTTATTGTCGCAAGCTTTTGTGCTGGGATGTCAAATGAAGTTGGTGCAGTATTAGCAATATTGATTCATTTCATTGTAGCAATCTATGCTATTTTTTGGGCTAAAGTTAAATTGCCATTTTGGTATATATTAGGCATACTTGCTTTTATATGTGGTTTTTTGGCTTTATACTTTTCACCCGGACAAGCTACAAGAACAGGTGTTCTTATAGAAAGTGGTTCATTTATGACGATAAAAGATTTTTTTTAACATGTCTTTACATGACAAGATAATTAAAATAAATAAGGTGTATGGATATTTAACTAAATCTATAATAATAAGCCTATTTCACATCGGTTTATTATTGTTTATTTATGAAAGATATAAAAGTAAAAAATTTAACGATTTAATTATGCCTTTAGCACTTACTTTCATATTGTATGCAATAAAATATATTGCATTTTTTGAGAATTACAAATATATTGCATCTGCTTTCTTATTTATAGTGATATATTTTCGCATTTATATTTCATATAAAAATGAACGAAACAAAACTTTCGCACAATTGTATCTATACATACTTGCAATATTTATAATATTTTATATTATAGTAACTTCCACGCTACAAGTAACATTGCCGTATAGGGCTAGATTTTTCGCATCATTGCTTGGCATAATAGGATATATATGTCTATATAATATATCTTTAATAATATTTCCAAACATTGTAAAAAAACTTCAATATACAATTTTTAGCATCTGTATATTATATATGATATTTATTGTATCTGCTTATGTTAATATGCTTTATAAATGGAATGATATGCTAAGCTCCATTGAACAACAAAAGAATGCTGGCTTGCAAGATATAGTAGTAAGTAACAAAACATTTCATAGTTTCTATAAAAATTATGGTGATTGGTTAAATCCGGGAAGTGATACTGAAGTTTGGCCTAACACAATTTATGCAAAATATTTTGGCGTAAGGACATTTAAAGCTGAATAGCTAAATCTAAAATCATAATGATTTTAAGAATGCTACAAATGATGCGTTAATAACTAAGCTTATGTAGCATTATTGTATTATTTACAAATATTAAAATATATCCTCTCGATACCATTGCATTTGCATGAATCTAAATAATTGAATAGTCAAAAAATTCTTGTGATATTTCTAGCCCTGAACACCTTAGATATTAAGACATAACTTTAAAACATTTGTAAGTTTATCTACTATATAGAATCTTTACTATAATATATTTACAATAAAAAGGGCGTATCTTGATATACAGAAAAATTAAGCCAATTTATAAATAAAAGACTTGAATTAGAACGCCATGATAATATAGGCTTATCATGCTTATCAAAATAATTATATGGTTTTTGTATATTTATGCCCTTTTCAATATCTCTTTTATATTCTAAATAAAGAGTATCTTTAACATATTCTGGATGTCCTAACACAAAAAAGTCTTTTTCATCTTTTAACATTGTAATGCCGCTAATATCGCCTTTTAACAACACCTTTACATTATGTAATGCCTCTATACATTGTTCATCAATAGTAGCATATCGAGAATGGGGTATAGTAATAATTTCACTTAAACCACTTAATATTAGATCAGCATTAACAATATAATGTTCAAAAACTCCAAATACTTTTTTATTAAGTAATATTTTATCCACACCATAAAAATGGTATAAACCAGCCATAGCACCCCAACACAAATATATTGTACTTGTGCAGTGGCATTTTAGATAATCCATAATTTCACAAACTTCATTCCAATATTTTACCTCTTCAAATGCTAGATTTTCAACAGGAGCACCAGTTACAATAGCACCATCAAAACTTGTGTGTTTAATATCTTTAAAATTCACATAGAATCTATCTAAATGACTTTTTGGCGTATTTTTTCCAACATAACTAGAAGTAGATAAAAAGGTAAGGTTTATTTGTAAAGGAGAATTTGCCAAAAGACTTAATATTTGATTCTCTGTCTCAATTTTTAAGGGCATAAGATTAAATATTAAAATTTCTAGCGGGCGTATATCTTGCTGTATTGCTCTTTGCGTACCCATTATAAAGGCATATTGTTTTAAAAACTCAAATGCCGGAAAGTCTTCTGGTATAATCAAGGGCATATATCCTCCTTCAATCTAACTTGTTATAAGATTTCTATAAATAGCACTCTCAAAATGCAAATAACCCTGATAGGATGCGACATCAATAAATGGCAGAATCTGTGATCCCCAAAATCCACCGATTTTATTTTTTCTATCGACAAAAAAGAATAGGTTTGAAATGCCTGCCCAACGAAATGTTCCAGCAGGTGCACCTGTTGGGGCTTGCTCCTCATTGATTTGAAAACTATAGCCCCAACCTTTTTTTACATTTGGAAAAAATTCGTTCGCACTTCTATTTGCAAGATATTCATTTGCACTATTCCAACCCCTACAATCAAAATTAGATATTGCTGATTTACACATAAAATCAATAGTTTGTTCTTTCAAAATTCTTCCATTTTCACCTTTGCCATCATTTAGTATTGCACGAATAAATTTTGCATAATCCAACGCACTAGAATGCACGCCATGCCCGCCCATATCCATAGGCGTAGGATTAGGTAGCAAAAATTCATGATTTGGAGATATAGCACCATTGCTATCACGAAAATGAATTATAACTCTTCTCCGCCTTAGCTCATCTGTCAGATCAAATACACTATCACTCATGCCACAAGGCTCAAAAAGTTGCTTTTTCATTATGTTAGAAAGCCTATCATTGCAAACATTTTCAATTAATTTACCAAGCCAATCTATGCTCACACCATAATTCCAAGAAGTTCCGGGCTCAAACAACAAAATGCTTTTAATGGAATTGAAATCATTGCTAATTACACTTGGTATGTTATTGCTCTCTCTATATATCAAATCCTCTTTATTAAAAAATTCATAACCAAAACCAGAAGTATGCAAAAACAAATCCTTTATTAAAATATCTTTTGAAGGTTTTGCTAAAATAGGATTCTTGTCTTTATCAATCCCCTTTAAAAGTGGAATGTCTTTAATCTCATTTACATATTTTTTAGCAGGTTCATCTAGCACTATCAAACCTTTTTCTACAAGCTGTAATCCAAGTACAGCAGTTAATGTTTTGGTTATAGAAAATAGATTCAATATGCTATCTGTTTTCATCTCATCTGTTTTATCGCTTGCTAATTTTCCACTAGCATGCTCAAATATGTTACCTTTTTCATCTGTTAATACTGCTACCACACCGGGAACACCACCATAAAGATTCACTGAATATTGCAACGAATCATATAACTCTTGTTGTAATCTTTTATTAAACTTTGCCATTTTATCCCCTTTCAAAAACAATCAATCCAAATTTTTAGGTTTTATTGCAAATGCCCTTATAGGAAATCCCGGAAATGCACGAAATTTAGGTACACCAACAATAATAACACTTCCCTTAGGCGGAAGTAATGTTAAATTACTTAAAACCTCAATTTGATATTTATCATTATCAAGAACAAATTTTTCCGCAAACAAAAATTCATTTTTCACAATGTCTGCGGAAGCATCTGTATCTAAAGTTTCATGTCCAATGGCTTTAACGCCCCTTTGGTTTAACAACAAATCTAACGCCTCTATACTCCAACCCGGAGTGTGAGGGATACCATCTTTATCTTTATTGTAAAAATCGCTTTTCTCCCACCTTTTACTCCAACCGCTTGCAAATGCCACAAAACTATTTGGTTCAATTTTACCATGTTCTTTTTCAAAGTCTAAAATATCTTCTAAACTTAGAACGAAATCATGATTTTTTGAAACCTCCTCTTCTTTGTTAATAACATAAAGAGGTAAGATAAATTCTTTAATCTCAATCTTTTCCAAAGTCCTTTTACCCTCACTAAAATGCACAGGTGCATCAATATGCGTGCCATACTGCGTTATAAAGCTTACTTGATTTACAAAAAATCCATCTTTTTCAACCGTATAAGGAGTTTCTATTGATAAATCCGGAAAAGCTCCATATTTTGGAATCTTAGAATGTACCTCATGAGTCAAATCAACCCATTCACCGCCCCTTAAAACATCTAATGCCTCAATAATCTTACTCATCTTTCTTCCTTTTATTGCTATTTACCATAAACTTAATTATTAAATATCTATTAGTACCTCAAGGTCTCTTATATCATTGTCATTTTATAATTCGTTAAAGACAATATAAAATCTATATCCCTATACAACAAAGCAAAATAATTATTGCAATGTATTCTTATTACTTTTCAATAGCTTGTTTCAAATCCGCAATTAAATCAGATACATTCTCAAGCCCAATGCTTAGTCTAATAGTGCATGGCGTAATACCTGCTACTTTTAATTCATCTTTGCTAAGTTGATAATGCGTTGTAGAGGCAGGATGTATTACCAAAGACTTAGAATCTCCAATATTTGCAACAATAGCAAAAAGCTCTAAAGCATTACATATTTTTCTAGCCTCCTCAAAGCTCTCTACCTCAAAAGATAAAAGCCCACTTGCATTAGAATCTTTATAATATTTCTTAAGCAAGCCATTGTATGGATTATCCGAAAGACCGGGATAATCTACGCTTTTTACTTTCTTGTGAGCTTGCAAAAATTTAGCTACTTCTAACGCATTTTGACTATGTTTTTTAATCCTTAATTCCAATGTTTCCAAACCTTGTATTAGATTCCAAGCAGAATTAGCAGACAATGTAGCCCCAATATTTCTAAGCCACTCTGTAATGATTCTAATGCTAAAATTAGGCAAAGACAAAGAAGAATATATCAATCCATGATAACTATCATCAGGCGTGTTAAAAGCGAGATAGCGTTTATTGTCTTTGATTAACTCATTTAATTCATTTCTTTCAATAATAGCTCCACCAAGCGTATTTCCTTGCCCATTTACATATTTACTTAAGCTATATACACTAATATCAACGCCATAATCAAAAGGCTTATGTAAAAATGCTGTAGCTATTGTATTATCGCAAATACTAATAATTTTATGTTGCTTAGCTATATCTGTAATCTTTGTGGTATCAGCTATCGAAATTTGAGGATTTGATATACTCTCAAAAAATATCGCCTTTGTATTATCATCAATAACATTTTGCAAGGAATCTATATTGTCAATATCAAAGCTTCTAGCCTCTATGCCAAACCTTTTAAGTGTATGCTCAAAAAGCACTTGTGTGCCACCATAAACTTTATTAGAAAAAGCTATATTATCCCCATTTTGTGCCACATTCACAATAGCATAAAATATAGCAGCACTCCCACTTGAGGTGGGGACACCAAATACCCCACCCTCAATTGCCGCAAGTCTTGCACCAAGCACATCAACAGTAGGATTTGTTAATCTTGAATAAATATTACCTAATTCTTTCAAACTAAATCTAGCTTCAGCTTGCTGTAAGTTCTCAAAACTATATGCGGTATTTTGATAAATGGGAACACTTATAGTTCTTTGTTTATCATAACTATATCCAGCATGTAAAGCTAGCGTATCTTGAGAAAAATCTGCGTGTTTTAAATTTGCCATAATATACTCCTTAAATCAAATTGTATTGTAATCCTAGCATAAAAAAATAATAAACACAATATGTATTTCAATAAAAATGATAAAAAATTATTTTTAAACACATATTGTAATTTATTTTTTTGAAAACTTTATTTTTCACTAAATATTATGTAAAATTATTTTATATAATATTATATATATTTAAAATCATAATTTTTATTTTATATAGCAATGTGTTATAATATTATAATTATATATTAAGTTATATTCTTATGTATTTATATTTAATTAATAAATTAACTACTAACCATCATCTATATTTGCTAATACATGTTTCATAAAATTTGTTGAAAATTTAAATTATGTTCTTATTCATTTCAATAACTAGCAAACATTGTATTAATATTTTTTGGCACGAAATAAGATGTCAATTTTGTAAAAGTTTATTTCACAATTATTTGCTATAATTTGTTTATCTTTAATACTAAGGATTTTTCATGCGTATGATTGAAAGCGAAAGCAAACATGGTTCTTACATACTTATTATCATTGGGCTTATAACCTCATATTTTGGTTTCTACATACTAACAGGAATTGTTGCAATTTTGTTGATATTATGGCTGTTCTTTTGTAGCACAAAGGCTATTAATCCAACAATTCCAAATTCCATCGTTACGCCCATTAGCGGATTAGTAAGAAAGGTCGTGCAAAACGAAGATTCAATAGAATTTAGCATTGACGCTAGATTTAATGGAAGGATTTTTTCACCATGTGATTTGTATGATATAACAACATTAAAGAAAAAAGGATTCTATTTTGCCAAACAAAATGAGGTGTCGAATATATTAGAAACAAAAGAATTTTTAGAAGCACAAACTTTATTGAATAACGAAAATTTAGCTATAAAAATTGAAGTTATCCCTAGATTGCTGAGATTTTGCGGAATAAACTATGATAAAACGGAGGCGTTATCCCTAGATAAAATAGGTTTTTTGAATGTTGGAACTTTAACTATAAAAGTCATAGGTAAAAATATAAATTCCTTAGTACAAGAAGGAACTAAGGTGCTAGGAGGAAATACGCCGCTTGTAACTACAAAAGCAGGCAATGAAAAAACAACAGAATCTAATGAAATTAACTGAAGTAATATTACATGAATCTTATAATTGAAGAAGTAAAAACAACAATAGACATAGAGCTTGATATTTTAGCAAGTGATAAATCAATTTCTCATCGTGTTTGCATGTTTGCATTATTTGCAGATTCTAATTGCAAAGTATCACATTTTCTAAACGCAGAAGACACACAAAGAAGTTTAAAAATAGCACAGCTTTTGGGGCTTAGTTACAAATTTGAAAAAAATGGGGACTTAATTTTAACTCCTCCAAGTGGTGATCTACAAGAACCACATGATATTTTGTATTGTGGTAACTCTGGAACTTCCATGAGGCTTTATTCCGGGCTTTTAGCTGGTGCAAACATATATGCGGTGCTAAGCGGAGATAAATATCTACATAAAAGACCTATGGGTAGAATTGTGAAACCTCTTCGCTCAATTGGTGCAAACATAGCAACAAGACAAATAAGAAGTGAAACGGCAATAAAAGAATTAGCACCAATCAGTATAATACCAACAAGCAATAAGCTAAATGGATTTAAATATCATTCCAACATCGCATCTGCACAAGTTAAAAGCTCATTGATTCTAGCAGGACTACAAGCAAAAGACAAATCAAACTTTACTGAATGTTCACTTAGTCGCAATCATACAGAAAACATACTAAACGCATTTCAACATAACAATTATCTAACAATTAAAGATAACGCCATAGAGATTCTCCCTTTTAACTCATTTAGCTTGAAAAAGCCATTAAAGGCATTTGACATTACAATACCAAATGATCCTTCATCTGCTTTTTTCTTTGCAGTTTTGGCATCAATCATACCAAATGCGTGTGTAACACTAAAAAGAGTCATGTTAAACAAAACACGCATTGAAGCATTTAATATGTTAGAATCTATGGGGGCAAATATACAATATGAGAATATCAAAAACGATTATGAAAAAGTTGGCGATATAACAATAAAAAATGCAGAGTTAAAAGCTATAGAAATTAAAGACAATATAGCATGGCTTATTGATGAAATACCTGCTCTAAGCATAGCATGCAGTGTAGCTAAAGGAGTTTCAAAGATTAGAAATGCAGGCGAGCTAAGAGTAAAAGAAAGTGATAGAATCACTACTACGATTGAGGGCTTAAAGAGCTTTGGAATACAAACAAAAGAATATAAAGATGGCTTTGACATAGTGGGAGGCACACTAAAATATGGCAAAGTAGATTCTAAGGGCGATCATAGAATTGCTATGAGTTTTGCAATTGCTGCTTGTGTGTGTGGAGGAGAAATAACAAATTGTGAATGTATAAATACATCTTTTCCTAATTTTATAGCGTTGCTAAAAAACTTCAGCAATATAAAACAAAATATATAATGGCACAAAAATTATATACAGAAAGATTGGATTCTGTTTTTTTAGCACAAACTGATACTACGGCGGGATTTTTATCTAGGAATCCTGCATCAATAAATGAAAAAAAGGGAGCTATCAAAACAAAGCCATTATTATTAGAAGTAGCTAAATTAAATTATATACCCCACAGAATACCGGTTAATTATCGCACATTTGTAAGAAGAGCAAAAAAAACTTCATTTATTTTGCCAAATGGCAAAAGCTTTAGAGTGGTGCATGAAGAACTACACAAACAATTTCTACTCCCTTTTAAATGCCTTTATTCATCATCTGCAAATAGAACACATAAAAGATTTAATTATGAGTTTGCCATCAAACAATGTGATATAATAATTTATGATAAAAGAGGTATATTTGAAGCAAAAAGCAGCACAATATTAAAGATTGGTTGCAATAAAGTAAAAAAAGTAAGATAGTTTATATAGATAGAATTTTTATTTTATTTTATTTGTTATTTTGTCTATATTTGTAAAAATATAAGTCAAAATAAGCTTATAAAAAATAATGTTATTTGAAAAATCAAAAATTGTTATAACGACATATACAAATTTTTCTTATAATTTTCCTTGTTAATTAATTTAAAGGTTTTATTATGCAATCAAAAAGAAAGCGTGTTCTAATTAAATTTTCAGGTGAAGCTTTAGCGGGTAAAGGAGGATTTGGTATTGATTTAGATGTTTTAAATTTTATAGCACAGGAAATTAAAAATCTATATAAACATAATTTAGAAATTGGCATTGTAGTTGGTGGTGGCAATATTATTAGGGGCGTAAGTGCTGCAAAAGGTGGGCTAATTAAAAGAACAAGTGGTGATTATATGGGTATGCTTGCAACAGTTATCAATGCAGTAGCAATACAAGAAGCATTAGAAAGTTTGGGGCTTGAGGTACGCGTGCAAAGTGGCATAGATATTACAGAAGTATGTGAAAGCTATATACTAAGACGGGCTTTACGACATTTAGATAAAGGAAGGATTGTTATTTTTGGTGCAGGCACAGGAAATCCGTATTTTACAACAGATACTGCCGCTGTTCTTCGAGCAATTGAGATTGAAGCCGAAGTGATAGTAAAAGCCACAAAGGTAGATGGCGTATATGACAAAGATCCAAACAAATATAGTGATGCTAAGCTACTACCTTTAATAACCTATGATGAGGCATTGAGAGATCATATAAAAGTTATGGATGATACTGCGATAGCATTAGCTAAAGATAATAAATTACCAATTCTTGTATGCAATATGTTTAAGTCTGGCACACTAATAGATGTGCTTGTAGATGAAAAAGGTAAATTTTCCATAGTAAGATAATAAATTGCAATTAAACAAATAAAATCAATACAGCAATGAAAGTGGATATTGTAGGGCATGTAAGGATACAATAATAAACATGTTAAATTTATAAACTATAATCATTATATTGTTTTTTAATTGTTGATTCCAACCACAAATAATTAATAATTATAGATATAGTGGCAAGTAATCTATCATATAGCAATATTTATAATAAAGCAGTATTACCAAAAGTTATATTTAGCATGTGCTTTTATTTATAAACATGCTTAGTCTATTTAATATCCATCAAAAATAATACTAGAAAGTAAAGCTTAGAGAATATTGTATGCTAACTCTTTTTACATAGCATTTCAGAAATCCACCAAATGCAAACAAAAATTACCCGCAAGAAACACAGCAATTTTTTAACCAAAGTATAAAATATTATCTATTGTATCACGCCACCACCAAGCACAATATCATCTTTATATATTACTAACGCCTGCCCCCTAGCAACACCATATACAGGCTCTTTAAGACTTGCTATTATTTTATCATCTTTAATTGATATTGTAGCATCGCTAGGCACACTTCTATATCTAACTTTAGCTTTATAATCTCCATCGTTAAAGGTTTCTGGCAATGATTTATTAATAGCTGTTACATGAAATATTTTTAACTCTTCTTTTTTACCAACTACAATCTCATTTTCATTTGGATTAATCTTCAATACAAAATGTGGCTCATGAGCCCCTTTTACGCTAAAACCCTTTCTTTTCCCTATTGTATATTGCATATAGCCCTTATGTTCGCCAACTATATTCCCATGTGTATCTTTCACTACACCAACCTTATTAACATCTGTGTGCTTTTTCAATATATTAATATAATCTGTATCTACAAAGCAAATCTCTTGAGATTCTTTGTATGATTCTAGATCGCCTAGTATAGGAAGTGCTTTAAATGCTTTTGGTTTTACCTCTTCTTTTAACATATTGCCTAATGGAAATATAAGCCTATCTATAGCATCTTGCGAAATAGCATATAAAAAATAACTTTGATCTTTTGTTTTATCAACTGCCTCTTGTATTCTTTTTATACCATTTATTTCTGAAATTCTTGCATAATGCCCTGTGGCTATATATTCACAACCATATTCTTTTGCTTTATTCAAAGCCAATCCAAATTTCATTAGAGGGTTGCACAAGGCACAAGGATTTGGCGTTTCGCCCCTTTTGTAAGATTCTATAAACTCATCATATACTGCATTTTTAAATTCCTCTTTTGCTTCTATAATCTTAAAATCTAAATCTAAAAATGCACATACTTTTCTGCAATTTCTTATAAACACTTCATGCTTATCTTCTTTATCGTGCAATTTTAAATAAATACCAAGAACATCATATCCTTGTTGTTTTAATAAATACGCAGAATACGAACTATCTACTCCACCGCTCATCAGCAACGCAACTTTTTTATTATTTTGTTTCATTTTTAATAGCCTTAATTTTAAAATTATTACAAGAAGTTATACTAATATGATATTTTGAATCAAATTATAATGAAATTATATCTAAAAACTTTGTATATTTATAAACTATTAAAGTTAATATAAAAATTCTAAACTTAAATCAAGTATTATTAGCATATCAACAAATATGCAATCAATCAAATATCAACAATGGATCTATTTTAAATTGCAACATTTTTGCACTATCTCTACCATTATCACCACCTTTTCTTTGCATAGTAACTTTACCAATTTTTAAGCTACCTTTTGGTGAAAATACAACTTCTCCACTATAA